>NZ_JAAHHU010001312.1:0-1432 GCF_010672095.1 Moorena sp. SIO3I6
TGTTAAAGCTATGTCAGTACTCAGGTAGTTACTGATTCCCCAGAATTTAGAATTTAGAATTTAGAATTAGTTGATTTTTCATTCTTAATTCTTAATTCTTAATTCTTCATCCTTAATTCTGTATTGTTACTGTTTAGCACGGAAAATCCCAAAAACTGAGGTGAAGCCGTGCAAAAACGTACTACTGCCTACTGGTCCAATTTCCCCGTTACAGAAGAAGCCCGCTAGCTGAATATCCTTGATGTAACGGTGGAACATTTGGGAATCAAAATTAGGTTTACCGTAAAGCCCTTCTCCTCGCCCCAGACAGGAAAACATCAAAGCACCAGCAGCTTGAGTGGTGTTAGTTTGCTTTTGATAGTCCTCAAGAAGAAGTGCCAAGTCTTCCTCTGAAGTTTGAGCATCTCTGAGGTGGAACTGAATACGTTGACCGGGTCGAATCCGATCAGCAATAGCGATCGCACCAATCCTCGGATCTACACCTAACAGATTGCGGATCAGAAAGTCTCCGGGATCCAACTGTTGTTTAAACTCATCTCGGGCAACTCCCACAAAGAGTGAATGTTGTGCCAGCTTACGGTCTGCCTCATCCATACTTTGGATTAACTCGCGCAACACCATTAATGGGGGATGGGATGCTGGCTCAGCGGTGGTGATCTTGCCTGGCTCAAGGGCTGTCAATTCCAGCAGGATATTCTGGTCTGCTTTAGTCACCTGATAGGTTTCACCGATAGGACGACAGCCTTGAGCAACAATGGTTTCTAATAGAATATTGCCGCTTAGAGCAACCCCCACAGTTCCTTCATGGTAAAGAGACTTTGCCACTTGGGTCTGGTCTTTCAGGCAAAACAAGCCATTCTTAACCATCATAGAGCTACCACTAGCCTGTCCTCCTACCTTGACTGACCCTGGATAAGCATAATCCAACCCTTGGAGCAAATCGTTAATTTTAGAGGACAAGGTGTCAGAGAATAAAATAAACTGGGGTTGCTCTTGGGGGGAAATTCCAATCAAGTCCACCCAAGCATCAGGAGGACTATCCAAATCTGGCAAGGCGTCTCCAGGGATATGAAAGCTCTTGACACTAACATCAGGCAAACAGGCTAGGCTGAGGCTTAGGGCTGGTCCTCCCTCAACTTCCACAGCTAACCCATTGGTGTTCATCCCAATGATGCCACTTCCACCACAACCAATCAGCACGGGTAAAGACAATCGTTCTTGGAGCAGGGGGATGAGGCGAGGATACTCACTGGCATAGGCAGATGAGATGAACACCAGACCCAAATCTGCTTTTGAAGGCAAAGACTTCTCAAGGCAGTCTGCCACTTCGGCCACTGCCGCTTCTAATGATGCACGGGTTGATAGAGCATTTGCCCACTTGATCACATTAGCCATCTATATCTACCTATTTCACTCCCGATACCATTCCCTA
>NZ_JAAHHU010001313.1:0-1432 GCF_010672095.1 Moorena sp. SIO3I6
CTGAGATGGAAGGAAATCAAGACCAGCAACATCCTCAGGAAAAACGCGATCGCGAAATAGTTAACCGTCTTTTACAACAACAACCCAATGAATACAACTTGGCCGAATTAGCCCGACTGCGGATTCGGTATGACAGCTTTCCCGGTGCTAGAGCGATTCAAAGGGACTTGGATTTACTGCTCCAGCGATGGCAACTGACAGAACAACAGCTTTTTGAGAAAACCCTTCAGATTCATCAAGAGGGTCTTGCGTATAGACGAGACAACAGTTCTGGAAGCCAAGATGACTGGACTTAAGACTTCTTTGCTGAAGTCGCGAATAGGGAGTAGGGAGTAGGGAGTAGGGAGTAGGGAGTAGGGAGTAGGGAGTAGGGAGTAGGGAGTGGTAAAAAATCATTTTGGTTTTTCAGTACTGTCACAAGCCTTTTATGATAAATTTCCAGTTAAAAAACTCAGAAAGCTTACTGTAAAAGCGATGCAGAGGTGCGACCCGTGGCGAATTTAATTACGGGTCAAACGCACCATTACGGTCTTGGGGAGGCAGCGCCGACCTGCGGGGGTCTCCCCCATGAGCGACTGCATCAAGACAGAAAAATTAGGCTCTTCAACTAACAAAATTTACTGAATACGGCCTCTTGCCACTGTTCCCTGTTCCCTGCTCCCTGCTCCCTGCTCCCTTTACTAAATTCATTTCATTTAACCGATTTCCTAGGGGCTGGGGGTAAAAGCTTAAACATCTGTTTTTCTTGATTCGGTTGAAGCTTCTGATCAGCTGGAGCTATTGGATCTATCTTAGCTGGATCGATCTTAGGGGGGGACTTAGGGATGGAAACGGTTTTAGCAGGATCATTAGACGAGGCGGTGTCTATAGCAGTATTGAGAGCTTCCAGTTGTTGAGATATCAGAGCCTGCTGTTGCAGCTGTTCGGTAGAAGACACTAAGCCGCTGAGTCCATTAACTAAATCCTTGACATTGCGGCGAAAAGCTGGATCCCCAGTCAGATCATCTAGGTCAGCGGTAATCTTTTGGGCATTTTCAAAGGTAACTCGTGCTGAGTCTAGGGTTTGTTGTAATACCAGTAAATTAGTAGGACTGTTGAGAGTATTGGAAACATTACGTAAGTTAGCAGATGCTTGGGCAGCATTAGCCGATAGGTTTTCTAAGTTCCGCAGCATCTGTGATACATCCGTTTGATAAACCGCTGAGTTAACCTGATTTGCGGTAATGGTTAAGTTGCTGGTCAATACACGCAGATCTTGACTGGCCTGAGAGATGCTATCTAAGGTGGTGACCAAATTTCCCCGATTACTGACCAATAGTTGATTGGCAGAGGTAATCAACTGATTGAGTTCCCTTGCCGTTTGGCTGTATTGCTGGGAGGTACTAGAAATGCTACTGGTTGCCAACCCAATTAGACTAGATGTTTGATTGGC
>NZ_JAAHHU010001314.1:0-1431 GCF_010672095.1 Moorena sp. SIO3I6
TGACCTATCTTTTTTTTCCTTCATCTGCTGTATCCCTTGCTACACAATGGCTATACCCGCTCTGTCCCCCCGTTAGCTACTTTTTTAGGGTCTTTGTCGATTTCCTTTGTACTTGGGTTGAGGTCGATATCGGGATAGAGTTTTTGTGCTTCTTGATAGGTAGAAATAGCCTGCTCTATTTCCCTATTCATTGCTAGCCGCCAACCCTGTTTTACTTTTACTTTTGCAGCTAACAAGTGCGCTACTATTTTAGGGTCTTTGTCTTTTTCCTCTGTCTCTGGATTGAGGTCGATGTCAGGATTGAGTTTTTGCGCTTCTTGATAGACAGAAATAGCCTGCTCTATTTCCCTATTCATTGCTAGCCGCCTACCCTGTTCTACTTTTCCTTTTGCGGCTAACAAGTGCGCTACTATTTTAGGGTCTTTGTCTTTTTCCTCTGTCTCTGGATTGAGGTCAATATCAGGATTGAGTTTTTGCGCTTCTTGATAGGTAGAAATAGCTTCCTTTATTTTCCCCTCTTCTGCTAAGATCGCTCCAAATTGTATCTTGACTGGTGCGGCTAACAAGTGCGCTACTATTTTAGGGTCTTTGTCTTTTTCCTCTGTCTCTGGATTGAGGTCGATGTCAGGATTAAGTTTTTGCGCTTTTTTAAATTTTTTAACAGCACTCTTGATATTTTGCTCTTTTTGTAAAATAGCTCGACCTTGTCTCACCAGAAATTCGGCTTTGGTTTTATCTTCCCAACTGGCATGCTTAAGACAAGCTTCTCCTGCTTTATTATTTTTAGGTGCAACGAGGTCAGGATGAAATTGCAGCTGATCACATCCCTCTTTTAAAGCCTCTTGCCAAGAGTAATTGCCCCACAAACGCACTGTTCTGTCGTTACTGCCACTGAGAATCTGTTTGCCATCTCGACTAAAAGCGATCGCATTGACCCTACTTGTATGACCTTCAAAGGTATGGATTAGTTGACCGGTTTCTGTGTCCCACAACCGCACTGTTCTGTCGTTACTGCTACTGAGAATCTGTTTGCCATCTGGACTAAAAGCGATCGCAGTGACATAACTAGTATGACCTTGTAAGGGATGGATTAGTTGACCGGTTTCTGTGTCCCACAAGCGTAAGGTACTGTCGTGACTGCCACTGAGAATCTGTTTGCCATCTGGGCTAAAGGCGATCGCATCGACATAACTAGTATGACCTTGTAAGGGATGGATTAGTTGACCGGTTTCTGTGTCCCACAACCGCACTGTTTTGTCCCAACTGCTACTGACAATCTGTTTGCCATCTGGACTAAAAGCGATATTAGAGACAGCCCTTGTATGACCTTGTAAGGTATGGATTAGTTGACCGGATTCTGTGTCCCACAACCGCACTGTTCTGTCGTTACTGCCACTGAGAATCTGTTTGCCATCTCGACTAAAAGCGATC
>NZ_JAAHHU010001315.1:0-1430 GCF_010672095.1 Moorena sp. SIO3I6
GTCAAGCAAGGACGTGCTGACGCTGTAGTCTGTGCTGGTCACTCTGGGGCAGCCATGGCAGCGGCTCTATTGCGCTTAGGGCGTCTGCCAGGGATTGACCGTCCCGCAATTGGCGCAGTGTTTCCTACCATCATGGCTGGCAAGCCAGTAATTATAATGGACGTGGGGGCAATTGTGGATTGTCGCCCTAAATATCTAGAGCAGTTTGCCATCATGGGATCAGTATATAGCAAGTATGTCTTGGGCATGGAAGAGCCTAAGGTGGGTCTGCTAAACATTGGTGAGGAAGAGTGTAAAGGCAATGATTTGGCCATCCGTACTCATCAACTGCTACGAAAGAATTCCAGAATAAACTTTATTGGCAATGCTGAGGGTAGAGATGTACTCTCAGGTCAGTTTGATGTAATTGTGTGCGATGGCTTTGTGGGCAATATACTGCTCAAGTTTGCCGAAGCAGTAGGGGAGGTGATGCTGCAAATTATCCGAGAAGAACTGCCTCAAGGGATACAAGGTCAGCTAGGTACAGCGTTGTTAAAACCCAACTTGAAGCGGATTAAGCAGCGTATGGATCATGCCGAACATGGCGGTGCTCTACTCTTAGGGGTGGCAGGAATTTGTATTATTAGTCACGGTAGCTCCCAAGCTCCATCGATTTTTAACGCCATTCGGTTGGCTCAAGAAGCCATTGATCACCGAGTACTAGAGCGGATTAAAGCTAATCACTTCAAAAAGTCCCCCGAATCAGTGGCTAGTAATTCTAGCAGTCAGGAGTAAGCCATGATAGGTTGATCGGTATTTCAAGGCCACCATTAGCGCAACAGTTTTTTTGTTGACGGTTGGCGGTTGACGGTTGACAGTTCATAGTTAACTGTTATTCTTGACAATGTCAACAAAATGTGACCATAACAAAATGCCGACTAAATTTTTAGTAGCTGATCAAGTCTGGTGTTACACTCATCCTTATAGCCATTTAGGTAAACTCCGGTAGCTTTAGCAGCAAATTCTGGTATTTAACGGATAACTATATGGAGAAAATCCACCTAATAACATCTAGGGTTTCGTTAAACTAGGAAATTTTGAGCTTGAGCGTGGCACAAGCCCCACACCATAACCGTGTAAGGCTTGTATAGTGTAGTTTACAGTGGCTGTGATGGCAAGATTGACCAATGACCAGTCTTTTTGTCTTCTCCCTAAGCAGCGAACTTGGGAAGAGAAAAACATGGGATGCAACTGATGGAGAAGAGCCTTGAATCAACTAGGAACAGGCATTGCTATTACCGGAAGTGGTTCCGCAGCGTCAGAGGTTACCCTCGATAACCATCAACTAAGCCAAATGGTTGATACATCGGATGAGTGGATTACCACTCGTACCGGAATTCGGCAACGGCATCTGGTGGATGCACAAGGGAGTCTAAGTGAGATGGCTACTG
>NZ_JAAHHU010001316.1:0-1428 GCF_010672095.1 Moorena sp. SIO3I6
TATTTGGAGAAGCCGTTTCTAAAAGAATTGAAGGAGAGCCTTGGTTTTGGTTAGGAACCTTAAGCTTAGTTGTGATTAATGCCGGGATTGGTTTGATGATTGAAAGCGGATTGATATCCGGTTTTCCTAGGGATAACGTTGCCAAAGACGATTCCAAAGAATCAGTTTTAAAGACTGAATAAAGGCTTTATCTAAGCATTCAGCATTCAGCGGTCAGCGGTCAGCGGTCAGCGGTCAGCGGTCAGCGGTCAGCGGTCAGCGGTCAGCGGTCAGCTGACAATCAACCTCTTTCGTGACTATTCAACTAATCCTTACCTCTTGTCTTGAAAAGACTTTTGTGACTATTAAACTAATCCTTAGCTGTTTTATTCAAAAGCTGATAACTGATCGCTGATTGCTGATAGCTGATCCCTGATCGCTGATCGCTGATCGCTGATCGCTAATAGCTGATCGCTGATAGCTTACCAAGGTAACTTGCTTCCATCCCAGGAAAAAAACTCTCCACTATCCCCTTTATCCAGCTTTTCGATTACCCCCAGTAGTTGAGTAACAGTACGCTCTACTGGGAATAACTTATCAGCAGGTACATTTTTTTGAAAGGGTTTAGAAAGGCGCGTATTGGTTGTACCAGGATGTAACGTGACAACGATAGTTTGAGGACTTTTTCTACTGTATTCAATTGCCACCGTTCGCATAAACATATTTAACGCTGCTTTCGATGCTCGATAGCCATACCATCCTCCCAGTTGATTATCACCAATACTGCCAATTTTGGCAGAAATGCTAGCAAAAATACTGCGATCGCTATGACGGAATAATGGTAAAAGATGTTTAGCCAGCAGCACTGCTCCAATACTGTTAACCTGGAAGTAACGGATCAAGTGTTCTGAATTAATCTGTTTCAGGCTTTTTTCTGGTTGTAAGCTGCCGTCATGAAGCAATCCAACACAATTGATCACTAAGTGGAGTTTGTCTATCCCTACACTAATTTGTTTGACAGCTTCAGATACTTGCAACTCGTCAGTAATATCCATCGATAGACAAACTAATCGATTAGGATAGTTGTTTGCAAGGGCAATTAATTCTGAACTAGAATCACGATGACGATAAGTGCCATAAATCTTGGTAAACGTTTCATCTTTCAGCAATTGTTTGACAAAAGCCAGACCAATACCTCCACTGGAACCGATAATCAAGGCATTGGCATTGTTAATTCCATCTATAAACATTTATTAGTGCTCCGCGTAGGGAGTAGGGAGTAGGGAGTAGGGAGTAGGGAGTAGGGGGAATTTTGGGAAGTTTGCGGAGATAGGGCAGATTTTTGTTAAGAGGAATTATCCTGATAGGATTGTAACGCTTAAATTATAGCGTTTCTCGTAGCTATGAGGTACACATTATTTTTTACCTCTTCCCTCTTCCCTTTTCCCA
>NZ_JAAHHU010001317.1:0-1427 GCF_010672095.1 Moorena sp. SIO3I6
TTACCAGCTTAATCTTAGGGATGTCTTCCCCCTAGCTGGACGGGATACTAAGGGAACCATGCTCGACCGTAACATTCCCCCAGGGGCTGTGGTTAAAACCGGAACTCTCAGAGAAGTTAGTGCTCTAGCTGGTGTTCTTCCAACACGCGATCGCGGTTTAGTGTGGTTTGCCATCATTAACGGTGGCAACGATATCCTAGAATTTCGGGCAAAACAGGATCAGCTACTGCAACGCCTGTCTGTGGAGTGGGGTGCCCTTACCCAAAAGAGTAGCAATCAAACCCATAAACCATTAGTCATTGGTGATCCCAAGCGTATTGAAAAAATCAGCAGTGCCTTGTTGATTGAAAATAAAAAATAGCAAATAGATATCGAGTTGGCTTGAAATTTTGTTGACCGTTGACCGTTGACCGTTGACCTTCAACCGTCAACAGTTAAGTTAAAGGGTTGAGCAACGGCTCCAAAGGCAGTTTCAGCAATAAATTAATTTAGGCTACAGTCAACCTTGGCCTTTGGCCACGCTACGGGAACAACCTTGGCCAAAAGGCCACGCTACGGGAACAACCTTGGCCAAAAGGCCACGCTACGCGAACAACCTTGGCCAAAAGGCCACGCTACGCGAACAACCTTGGCCAAAAGGCCACGCTACGCGAACAACCTTCAACCAGCTCAAGGAATAATTTCTGTTACCACTCTTTCCCCAACACCACTAGTTACTAAAATATCTTGAGCTTCAAGGTTACCCACTGCTTTATCACCAGTCGTCTTAAATTGGGGTGAAACTTGTTCATATATTACATTACCTGAGGCTTCCATCTGTTGGGTGGGGATATCCCAAGTTAGCTGATTAGCGTATAGTTTGGCTTGCTTACGGCTTCCCTCCCCTTGTACTCCTCCCGTTAACCTAACTACTTTCTTACCCAAATCTACCCGTCCCCTGTTAGCTGTTACCATCAGTTTCTCCTGCTGGTGAACAATTCTAACCGGCTGATCGGACACAACAGTTTTATCATTCAAATTCCAAACTGCTGAATTAGTCGATATCACGACCGGTGGTTCGACCGAATTCAACTGCACATTTTTCTTGAGAGTTGCTATATTTGCCTTAAGGTTTACCTCAGAATTGTCTGCTTCCACTCGTTCTGTTACTATCTTATTTTTATAGCGCTCAATAAGTATCCTTTTGTTACCAATTACCTTCTGTTGTTCGATTTGCCAGAGCAAACGTTCTGTTTTCATTTGCAAGTTTGGGTCTTTCGATATGGCTGCTACTTGACCAATTAATTCCAACTTCTGGGTTCGACTTAAGTAACGCCCTTCCTTTGCGGATGCTTGTAGTTTAGGGTGATTACCTTTAACGTTATTGCGGATAACTAACAAATCTTCCTTAGGTTTCCACTCAGACTCATCACCTCGTAACACAGCAC
>NZ_JAAHHU010001318.1:0-1426 GCF_010672095.1 Moorena sp. SIO3I6
ATTCTTTAATCAACGAGGTCGCTTGCTCTTTCAGACCGGAATCAGAAAGAGTAGAGGCGTCCTCTCCTAAAGCGTTGGGATCGATGATCCAGGTTCCGGTGTGCCCCACCGTACCCAAGGCTCTTTTTAGAATATTGATGGCTGCATTATGATCGCGTTCGCGTAGCGTCGCCTTCGGCGAATCTAACACACACCCACATGAACAAGAATGGGTTCTAGTTGATAGCGATTTTTTGACAACTTCACCACAACTGGAACAATTCTGACTAGTGTAAGCAGGATTTACCGCTATCGTTTGTTTACCAAACTTTTGTCCAAAATATTCCAGCCATTTCCTAAATTGATACCAACCCGCATCATTGATAGACTTGGCAAGACAGTGGTTTTTAACCAGATTCTTAACCCTTAAGTCTTGCCTTACGGCACGCTGCGCGAACGTAAGCGACCACGTCGTTAGAGTGGATTACGCAACGCGCCAGTCTCTTGGCATGTTCTTCACGTTGCCTACTTATCTTAAGGTGTGTCCGGCCTAATCTATTAATGGCTTTTTTGCGATTGGATGAGCCTTTCTTTTTGCGAGAAACCCGACGTTGATAAAACTTTAGTTTTTTTTCTCCTTTACGATAAAACCTGGGATTCGGCTCTACACCTCCCTTAGAATCAGTGTAAAATTCCTTGAGTCCTACGTCTAATCCAACATTAGTATGAGCAGGCTCTAAAGATTCTTTTGTATCAATTTTTATACAGAACTGGACGTAGTAACCATCTGCGCGGCGCACCAATCTAACTCGTTTGATTAGCTTAAGATCGTAACGCCATAACTCCCAAGTCCCTTTCAGTTTTAGCTTTCCAATACCTTTCTTGTCTAAGAAATTTATTGATTTAGCATCCCCTGACAACTTCCAGCCCGATGTCTTGTATTCAACTGTTCGCGCAGCGTCGGCTACGCCGAATCGAGAAAACTTTTTAAACTTAGGATATCCCTTTTTGCCAGGAACTTGCTTTTTGCATTTATCGTAAAATCTAGCAATTGAGCTATAAGCTCTTTCAACCGAAGCTTGACATGCATGAGAGTTTAGGTCTTTTACAAAGGCGTATTCAGCTCTAAGCCACGTGTTATGACGGTACAGGTCTTTTTGTCCTACGCCTTTATTGTCCATCCAGTAACGAATGCACTTGTTCCGAACAAACTGACCAGTACGGATTGCTTCATCAATCGCAGCATATTGAGTTTTCTTCCCTTTGACCTTAAACTCTAAGACCTTCATTTTTGACGTGGAATAACTCTACGTAAAGTAGAACACAAAAAGAGAAAGCCGTCCGTTGAAGTTACCGTAAGATAGTGGAGTCTTTATGGTTGGCAGGCTATGCGTAAAAGGGTTAAAACTTATTGATTAAGACTCCACTATCTAAGGTTTCGTCTCCT
>NZ_JAAHHU010001319.1:0-1426 GCF_010672095.1 Moorena sp. SIO3I6
TTTCAGCCAGGGTTTGACTGGATTTGGTCTTATACCATTCCTGTACTTTTTCTTTGAGTGTAGCTTCAAAAGCTAGCCCACAGGTAATCCCAGCAAACAAACCAAAAATTAACAAAAAATAGGGTGGGTCTGGCCAAAAATTATACACAAATAACTCCTAATCTTCATGCTTTTAGTGCCTGTGAAGATTATTACAAAAAATGATAGCAAAGGGAATAGGGAATAGGGAATAGGGAATAGGGAATAGGGAATAGGGAATAGGGAACAGGGAGCAGGGAGCAGGGAGCAGGGAGTAGGGAAGATGGTATCAGAAATTATCACAATTCCGACACGGATTGCTAAAGCGGCGAATGCGATCCGGTAGTTGTGGTGACTATAATTTTCTAATTTACTAGGGTGGGTTAAGCGAAGCATTGATTTTTTTTCGGGCTGTAACCCACCAAATGCTATAACGTTTGGGAACCGGCGCTAATTACAATAACAACAAGTAGTCAATAGTCAGGAGTAAGTAGTCATGATCAGGAATATCGTTGTAGGCCAGGAAAATCTAGGAGCATCATTTCCAGGCAGTTCCTGGTAGGCTCTGGCAGAACCTGTAGATATATCCATCTTTTCTGTGTACCGCTGATATGTCTTGAGGTCTACAGCTTTTATAACCCTTCTCTCCTAGAGGAGTAAATCCAAAACTTCCCTTACTTCTGGGGGTTACCTTACCTATACCCAACTTCTGATGTTTGGCAATGTCCCCAGTAATCCAGCCCTTAATAGGTTTAAGTGGATTGTGCCTGATCGGGTAGCCATACTTATTGAGTGCAGCTTTCTGCCTGCCTCCGGGTCCAATACAGGTGACTAGTAGAGGTTGAGAGGTTTTCAATACCAAAGCTTCAACGTCTCCAACACAAGCAGCATCAATCCAATGCTGTTTAGGCAATCCGAAATTAATTCGGTTGTATTTAGTCTGAGCACCCGTACCAGTAACCACAGGTTTTATTCCTTTAAGTACTTTCACGATCTTATTCCTAGTCGTATTTACCGCTGCTGCATCTGATAATGGTTGTTTGGCCTTAGTTTTGATTTTTTGTAGCAGACTTGGTTTCTTTCTCAGGAAGTCTTCTACAGGCTTGTTTCCTTTTCGTTGATTGCATTTCTCGCAGGCTAAACAAAGATTACTTACTCTATTGCTTCCTCCTTTTGATTTTGGATGAATATGCTCAATCTGTAGGGGGGTATTTTGCTTGCCACAATAAGTGCATTTTCTTCCCCATTTTTCGAGTAAATACTCTCTGACTTCGTAGCCAGCTAGTTCCCCTTGCTGGTATTCAGTACCATTGATTTCAGGGTTCTGCATTTTTTGGGTATCAAACTTAACTCTTTCGACCCAAATTTCGTTGACTGGACAGAATTTAATCAAGCGTTTAACCCAAGA
>NZ_JAAHHU010000132.1:0-15513 GCF_010672095.1 Moorena sp. SIO3I6
TAGACGTACCGGAGGCAGAAACAAAAATAGCCCAAGCCGTACCCTCAGCCTCAGATAACAGCCAGCTGTTAAATCAAATTCAACGCTACGGTAAAGAAGGTAGTAACAGCCAAGATCAGGTAACTAGTGTTTCCCAACTGCGGGATGTTTCCCCTGGAGACTGGGCTTATGAAGCTCTGCGTAGTCTGGTAGAGCGCTACGGTTGTATCGCTGGTTACCCAAACCGCACCTTCCGTGGTAACCGTGCTACTACCCGTTACGAATTTGCGGCTGGCTTGAACGCTTGTTTAAACCAGATTGAGCGTTTAATTGCTGCTAGTACCGCTGACTTTATTACCCGTGAAGACTTAGAAACGCTGCAACGGCTGATTCAAGAGTTTGAGGCAGAACTGGCTACCCTCGGAGCACGGGTCGATAACCTGGAAGGTCGAGTCGCATTCCTCGAGGATCACCAATTCTCTACTACTACCAAACTGGAAGGGGAAGTCATATTCGCCCTGACCAATAACTTTGGTGATTTTGGGGAAGATGACAATAACCAAGTTGTATTTGGTGACAGGGTTCGTTTAGTTCTCGACACCAGCTTCACTGGTGAAGACAGTTTGGTAACTCGTCTGAGTGCTGGTAACCTGAATGCCTTTACAGAGGGGGGTGACATTGCCCCAGAACTCACCCAGACCTTTAACACTGAGATTGATGGTACTGGTGACGGGAACGATATAGGGGTTGACTGGTTAGCCTATTACGGTGACATTCCTATTGGTCCGTTTGGTCGAGTATCAACTTACATTGCTGCCTTTGGTGGTCGGCATGATGATTACGTTCCTACACTCAATCCCTATTTCCAAGACTTCGATGGTGGTAGTGGCTCTCTATCCACATTTTCTCAACAAAACCCCATCTATCGGATTGGTGGTGGTGCTGGTTTAGGGGTTAGCTTCCAACTTGGTTTACTAGAGAGCGTGATTGGACCAAGTACTGTCACACTGGGTTACCTAGCTGGGAATGCGTCAGATCCTGATGAAGGGTCAGGTCTGTTCAATGGTGATTATTCTGCCTTGGGTCAGTTGAACTTCAACGTCAATGACCGGATTGGTGTCGGCTTTACTTACGTCCATGGTTTCCATAAAGAGGACAGTGCCATATTCAGCAAAGGCGCGGGAACAGATGGTATCGTAGGTACCCGTGCTGCC
This sequence comes from Moorena sp. SIO3I6, assembly GCF_010672095.1. Lineage (NCBI taxonomy): Bacteria > Bacillati > Cyanobacteriota > Cyanophyceae > Coleofasciculales > Coleofasciculaceae > Moorena > Moorena sp. SIO3I6. The sequence continues at coordinate 1,194 of NZ_JAAHHU010000132.1, forward strand.
AACTTAAATCAAGACGCACTTCTTGCTAGTCGTATAGCTGATTCAGCTGACAAGGTAACCAACTCCTACGGAGCAGAATTAGCGTTTCGCCTCACCGACAAGATTTCCTTTAGTGGATTTTTCAACTACACCGATGTGATTGTGATTGGTGAAGGAGATGGTGAAATTTGGAGTTACGGCGGTGGTTTAGCCTTCCCCGATTTTGGGAAAGAAGGTAGTGTGTTAGGTTTCTTTGGTGGTGCAGTGCCCTATTCGGATTTGAATGAGATTGATACCCCCATTCACATCGAAGGCTTCTACAAGTATCAGCTATCCGATAATATCTCTATCACTCCTGGTGTGATCTGGGTGATTAATCCAGAGCAGAGTGATGATAATGATGATGCTGTGATTGGTACCATCAGAACCACATTCACGTTCTAGAGACCCTGGCTAATTACCCAAGGACTATCGAGCATTAGTTAGGTTTCCCTGCCCCTAGGCGGGGATTTTTGTTTGAAGGGGTGGGAGTGTCAAAAAATACTAGGATGATGGAGAACAACTAATAACTCAGAATTTCCAACAGTTATGCGAATTGCTCCAAATATTACCGAACTGGTTGGTCGGACGCCTCTAGTGCAATTGAATCGTATTCCTCAAGCAGAAGGCTGTGTGGCTAGGATTGTAGCCAAGCTAGAGGGCATGAATCCATCTTCGTCTGTTAAAGACCGGATTGGTGTTAGCATGATCAATGCAGCGGAGCAGCAAGAGTGGATTACCCCCGGCAAAACTATTTTGGTGGAACCGACGTCGGGAAACACAGGTATTGCTCTAGCAATGGCAGCGGCAGCCAAGGGTTACCAACTGATCCTAACCATGCCAGAGACAATGAGCATCGAGCGACGGGCTATGTTGCGAGCTTATGGTGCTCACTTGGAACTGACACCAGGTAGTGAAGGCATGGGTGGCTGTATTAGGCGAGCTCAGGAAATTGTAGAAACCACATCCAATGCCTATATGCTGCAACAGTTTCGTAATCCAGCTAACCCAAAAATTCACTATTATACCACAGCTGAAGAAATTTGGGACGATACGGAAGGACAGGTGGATTTCCTGGTGGCTGGAGTCGGTACGGGTGGTACAATTACTGGTGTTGCTGAAGCGATTAAAAAACGTAAGCCCAGTTTTAAAGCGATCGCAGTTGAACCAGCTAGTAGTTCTGTACTTTCTGGAGGCTCTCCAGGACCTCACAAAATTCAGGGTATCGGTGCGGGTTTTATTCCAGAAGTACTCAAGGTGGAATTTCTGGACGAGGTGATTACAGTTACGGATGATGATGCGATCGCATACGGTCGTCGTTTAGCCCGTGAAGAAGGAATTCTTTCCGGCATTTCCACTGGAGCCATACTATCAGCGGCGATTCAAGTTGCCAAACGTCCAGAAAATGAAGGATGCCTGATTGTGATGATTCAACCAAGTTTTGGGGAACGCTACCTAAGCACCCCCCTGTTCCAAGAGCCGACGGCCACCACGGATTAGTGTTATGGGGCAAGGCACTTCCATTCACTAGTTATCCTAAAACCTCTGGAAATCTATGGAAATATTGGATTGAGCTTACTTGGTACCTTAATTATACTATCGCTGCCGGTTTAAGTAGGTTTAGTGTCGCCCATGTCAGACTCGAATCACTACCAGACTCTGGATGTTCATCCCCACGCTACGACCCTAGAAATTAAACAAGCCTACCGACGGCTAGCCAAGCGCTTTCATCCAGATAGCAACAGCCCCACCGCTGATCCGGAAAAAATTATCCAAGTTAATGCTGCCTATGAGGTCCTCAGTAACCCTGAGCGACGGCGTTCCTATGACCAAAAGAGGCATTACTTTCAGCATTCATTAGAGCATCAGAATCGACAACAGCGAACAGCTGATGCCCAAAGACATTACCAGCATCATCGGCAAAAGGGAAAAAAGACTGATGCCCAGCTAGGGTACTGGTTGCAGCAAATTTATCAACCTGTAAACTACTGGATTAGTCATATCCTTGAGCCTCTAGAGGCTCAACTCGATGAACTCTCGGCTGACCCGTTTGATGATGAACTCATGGCAGAGTTTGAAGCTTATCTGGAAGAGTGTGGTGATCATCTCCATCAAGCTCAGAGGCTGTTTCATTCTCAACCTAATCCTGCCACCGTTGCCAGTGCTGCTGCTAACCTCTACTACTGTCTTAATCAGTTAGGAGATGGCATAGAAGAATTAAAGCTGTTTACCCTTAACTACGACGACTACCACCTACACACAGGTCAAGAACTGTTCAGAATTGCCTCCCATCTGCTCTGGGAAGCTAAAGACACAGTTAAAGATTTTTGGTAATGGGTAACCAATAGGATTTTTGTAGCAAACCCAAGAATGATCAATCTTGACTTACATGCAAAAGGGACTTGATTAATGAATAATCATTAATAACTAATGACTAACGACCACTAATCCAAATTAGTTTATGCTGAACATAAGTCTAGTTTACCTAACTTGACATGGAATGCGTCATTAAGCGCCGTGCTGAGTTTTCAGCCAGCCACCGATACTGGTTACCAGAACTGAGTGAAGCTCAGAACATTCAGCGGTTTGGTTTGGGTAGCCGATTTCCTGGACACGGACACAACTACGTTCTGTTCGTTTTCCTGACCGCTCAGTTGGATAAGTATGGCATGGTGGAAAACTTTTCTAAAGTCAAAAGGGTGATCCAACGAGAGGTCACCAGCCAACTTGACTACGCTTATCTCAATGAGGTTTGGTCAGAATTTCAGCAAACCTTACCTACTACCGAAAACATAGCACGAGTAATTTGGCAGCACTTGGTTACTTACCTACCACTACTGAAGATTCAGCTATTTGAACATCCAAAACTCTGGGCTGACTATCAAGGAAACGGTATGGAAGTATATCTGACTATCAGTAACCACTTTAGCGCTGCTCACCGACTAGCTCATCCTGACCTCAGTGACGAGGAAAACTACCAGATTTACGGTAAGTGTGCTCGTCCCAACGGACATGGACATAACTATCACATAGAAGTGACTGTTAAGGGTGAAATGGATCCGCGCACTGGCATGATTGTTGATCTAGGCTCCTTGCAGCAAGTCATGGATGAATATGTCGTGGAAGCTTTTGACCATACTTTCCTCAATAAAGACATTCCATACTTTGCCCGGGTTGTTCCTACTGCCGAAAATATTGCTATCTATATTTGTCAGTTGTTGCAACAACCAATTCAAGAATTGGATGTCCAACTTCATAAGGTGAAATTGATTGAAAGTCCTAATAACTCCTGCGAAGTCTACTGCACACCAGACACTACCAAGTCAGCAGCAACATCATCTAGAGAAACTCTGCTGACCTTGATGTAGTTGAATTATAAAGTTTAGCCCAGTCCCCACCTAAAATCTTTGATGCGCGGTGGGCTGCTTTCAATACCTGGCAAGCGTAGCATGGGCTAAGCGCATTAGCCCTAGGCTGAATGCTTAGCTAGGGATTTTTATTTGCTGAGATTAAATCATCCATAAGTTAGAGTTAGTATATCATTTGTTATGATAAGGGTAAAGTGGCCGGAATCAGGATTGATGCGGTTATCATAGTAGTCAAGTATCCGCACTCGTACTGTTAGGTCCAGCTGCGCTAAATCCGAAAGCCTTCATATCCTCGTATTTTGCCCCGTGGTATCTCACTCAAAGGATGAGATACGACCTTGAGCAATTCAAAACAAGGGAATATATGGCAAAGGATTTTACTCGATTGCGCAAACTTAGAAAACTACAAAACTCTTGATGATCCGTAAGAGGCAATAGGAATGGAGAGCCGGTTGCCGTGTGATGACAGCCAATATAGGGAGCGTCTAGCAGAGGCAGCACGCCAAACTTTCGTTCCTACATTACCAAACAACATTCCAGATAATGTTGATGACCTTGCGCGGTTCCCTCGCGCCGGTGAAGCTGCTCAACTTTTAGAGAAAGGGATTGAGCAGCACCAGCGATGTCAATTCTTCGCAGCAAGACAGTCGTTCCAAGAGGCACTAGCAATATATGCGCAATTGGGAAATAGACGGGGTCAAGGAAAAGCTCTGAGTGGTATGGCACTAACTGCTTATTCCTTAGACAACTTTCCACAAGCGATAAAATATAGTAACAAAAGTCTTGCGATCGCAAAAGACATCAAAGACCAGCGTCTTGAGGGCCAGGTTTTGGGAATTTTGGGAAATGCCTACCGTCACCAAGGAAATCACCTCAAGGCCATTGACTATGGTCAAAAAAGCCTAACTATTATGCGGCAACTCCAAGACCGACTGGGAGAGGTGACTGCCTTGAACAATCTAGGATTGGCCCATAAGGCACTAGGAGATTTGCCCCGAGCAATGGCTTGCCAGCAACAGAGCCTCTATGTTGCCCAGACTCTTGGGTTACCTGAGCTGGAGGAGCGAATTCTGAGAAATCTCAGTAACTCCTGCTACTCCATCGGTGATTATGCTCAAGCTATTGACTATTACGAGCAGCGTTTTGCGATCGCACAGCAGATGGGTGATCGTCCCCTAGAAGGACAGATTCTGGGCAAGCTGGGTAATGCTTGCTTGGCACTAGGAGATTATATTCAAGGGATTTACTATATTCAGCAGCAATTGCTCAAAGCTCAACAAATGGGTAATCGCCGTCTAGAACAACAAGCCTTAGGTCGCTTGGGAAAGGCTTATGATGCCTTAGACAATTATGGCCAAGCGGTTGAATACTATGAACAACGCTTGAGTATTGCCCAAGCCATCGGTGACCGGAAGGCAGCAAAAAAAGCCATAGCTAGTCTGAAAGCTGCTTATTACTCTCAAGGAAACTACACCAAAGCTATGGAGTACCATCAGAAAAATTTAGCACTGACTAATCCCTAATCGGAATGGTAGTTCTGGTGGGGATAAGGCTCGTAGCCATTAGCCATTCCCACAAAACCGACACTAATCTCTATCAAAATACCTATAATATCATGTCGGGATAATTACCCTTAATAAAATCTCCCCCATCTCCCCATCTCCCCATCTCCCCATCTCCCCATCTCCCCACACTTCCCACCCTCCCCACACTTCCCACCCTCCCTCTAATTATGGGTATTCAACCTGACTTGATCTAAAATTGGGATCACTCATTGTCTATATACTTGCGCTGGCTCGGAGGGGCGACCCAAAGTAGACAATAGCCGCTAGTCGCTTTTTTGCCCCCAAAGTTTAACCGGATTCCTGCCTCTATGGCATCCTTTTGACATTCTAAGTTATCCAAATAGCCCGCATTCCACTTGGTTATATTTCTGGCTAATTTGCCCTCTTTACTGATTGCCCAATTTAAGGTAGCTGCTTCGTCTAGGGTTAGTTGTCTAGAACCATTGGGGTCTAATTTTGGCTGACTTAACTGAGATAGTCCCCAACCCGCTCCTAGTCCACAAACCAATGACAAAACCACAGCTCCACAGATGGCTGTAATGTTTATAAAAGGAGATGTCTTAGCAACCAGAAAATCCCTTGAGCCTTTGGGTGGATAGGAACAGGGCTGTCTTTCTGACTTGGATTCTATGGTTACCTTTGATTGCTCTATGGCAGACGCGTTCGCCTTTGGCGCGCTCTGAAGAGCGATCGCTTTAGAAATTTCTTGGCGCTGAATATCCATGGTGGATTGCCCGACGACATCAATCATCTGCTGGATATCCTTTTCCCAACTTCGGAATAACTGCTCTAAGGATTTAGGAGTATCTGCTAACATTGTTTCCAAACTGGACGTTGCTACCAAAAATAGGAATAGCGGGTCATTAGCGTCCAATTCTGTCGCAACAACTAAATCTAAAATTTTTGCCTTAAAGCTATCCGAACGTCCTTCTAACAGCTTTTCCAATAGAGAGTAATCCGTCTTATCCCTCTCGTCAATTAAATCTGACAGACTTTCAGGTTGCTTGATGTGGGAGAGGTTTTCTTGAGAAAGATTACTTCCTACCATTTCCCTAATTCCTTGTTTGCTTACTTCTTTATAAATAGCCATAAAATTCGAGAATAACAAGATTTGTAAATATTTGTTACATAGAGACGTTAAAATCCTGAAACGAGAAAAATTCTCTGAAAAAAGGAACGTTACTATAAGGGGTTATATGTACATAATCAATCCGTTGCTCTGCTTAGAGAGTACTACCAAGAAAGAGAAACAGTCAAAAACTTGAACAGGTTAAATCAGTAAGCATTCAGCAGTTAGCTAACGCGCTAAGCGCAGGCTGACTGCTAATAGCTTAATGCTTACTTAAATCAAGGGATTTAGAAGAAGGAATTTATGGCTATGACCCACCTAAGTGCTGAAACTTATCACACTGATCCTCAGATAATTGATGATGATTTTTTGGATTATCCCCACGTAGATCATATCTGTCTTCAATTAAACGAAGTCACCCTAGGAGCTTATAGCCTTGATAACCAAATTATTTTTAGCTTACGGCAAATGTCTATACCGATTAGACAGTCTCCAAGACAAGCTCAACAATTTCTTGAAGAAAATGGCTATCAAAAATTATGGGTTACTACTCCTTCCCAGAGAAACTTGACTGTTTATCCTCTCAAGAGCTTACTGGCTTATTGGAAATATTTAGTGTCAGACAATCTCATCCCCGCCTACCTGGATAAAAATCAAACAGTTTCCTTAAAGCAACTCATTGAACAATTAGAGCAAGACCCAAATCAATTAATCAAACCAAGGGTGAACTTAATTAACCAAGATTCAGATTGGCTACAAGCAACCCCGACTAGGATTACAATTGGTCAATCCCAATTAGAAATATTAAAAACAGAGGATGATCAGGAGTTTCGGGTTAGTTTATCCGCTGCCATGGATGCCATAGGCTCATCGGTTGCTTTACTGGTGGGAATTATTAACTCAAGGAGAAAAATAAAAAAATTGAAAGCAAAAGGTTTTTCTGGTAAGATACTATTCTGTTATACAGAAACTGAAGGGATAATGAAAACTATGAGTTTAGGAGATTGTCTTCATATTTGGGAATACTTTGCCCTGAAAGGCAATACTAAAGCTGTCTATCTCCTATCGTCTTGCAGCAAACTGGGGATAAATTCTCTGCTGGAATTTAAGTCTTAATCAGCAGTTATAGCAAGGAAAGTATAGTTTAGGACATAGTATTTTGTTTTCAAGGTAACAGGGATCCCCCCTAACCCCCCTTAGTAAGGGGGGAAGGGAACAGGGAACATAAATATGTCTTAACCTTTACTTCGACTGCTATATTTAAACCTAATCAAGGTATAAAATTCCTTGATTAAACTGGTTGGTAATCGGTAAGGCTTAAGTGGTAATGGGTAATGGTACGAGAGTAATCACAATTACCCATTACCCATTACCCATTACCCATTACTCATTAAATCGGATTAGATATCAGATTAAGTCCGGTTGAATACCCATAATAAAGAAGATTGATGGGGAGATAGTGTGCTGTAAAAATTGGTATTAAGGATAATTATCGGGACATGATATCACTTAAGACCCAACATTTAATCTTTCTCCCCACAAGGTAGTTATTTCCCTAGCAAAAATTGATTTATCTGGTGAAGAGGAAGGCTTACAAACCCCTTCTGCTCGATTTTCCATTGCTAAAACTCTCTCTGTATCCTGAGAATACAAGGGAGTCATTGCTTCTCGCTGCTCTAATAGATTTTCCAATTCAATTTTAAAAGGAGTTCTCTGACCTTGATGGAACACTCGCTGCACTGCTGATTCTACAATGGCACGAATTTCTGCTCCAGTACATTTTCGTGTTGCACTCAATAATCGACGCCATTGTTTTTCTGTTAATGGTCCATTTCCCTCCCGATAACGAGGATCAAATCGGCTAGCATGGAGTTTAAAAATCTCAAACCGCTCAATCTCTTTGGGAAAACCCACATAAAACAGTTTGTCAAATCTGCCAGCACGAGTTAATTCTGGAGGCAAAGCATCTAATCGGTTGAGAGTTCCAATCACAAATGTAGGAGTTGTCTTCTCCTGCAACCAGGTTAAGAGAATTCCTAGAATTTGTTTGGTGTTATTTGTTTGGGAATCAAAAAACTTATCCAGTTCATCGAGAAACAAAACACAAGGACTCGCGGCCTCAACTCGACGCAAAAGTCGTTTTAAATGGGTTGGACTACTACCAATTACTAAATCCACTCCCATGCTAATTAAAGGAAATCCTAAGGTTTGAGCGCAGACTTTGGCAGCAAAGGTTTTTCCTGTTCCTGGAGGACCAATCAATAGCCATCCCTTGGGCAATGGAATCCCATAAGCTCTGGCTTGATCAGAAAAATCTTGTTTCACCCATTCCAAGGCTTGTTTAAGTTTATCTAATCCCCCAAATTCCCCAACATCAGGTTTGAGGAATTCTAAACCAAATCCTTTGAGTCTGTGAATTTTGTAATTGATTAATTGCTTGGCTAGCTCTGATTGAGATTGGGCTTTATTGACTGCTATATGAAATTGCTTGCGTTCGCCTTTGGCGCGCTCTGAAGAGCGATCGCTGAAAGCGGGGCTTAGCCCATCGCCTTTGGCGCGCTCTGAAGAGCGATCGCTTAACAGGCAAGACACTATGGGAGCGTATTTATTTTTTTTCGCCGCCAGTTTGACAGCCATCCGAATTTCTTCCGGGGTCAATCCCCCGATAGACCGAGCTAGTCTATCGTCTAGAGGTGTTTCTTGGTCAGCCAAACCATATTCTACTAAATGAGTTTTTAATAATGCCGTGACTTCCTTGGGTTCTGGAAAAGGAAATTCGGCAGCAGGAATAATTGAGTTTAAAATTCGAGGTAACTCATTCTCCCCCGTATCCAAAAGAATTAGAAACTTATCGCTTGATAGACCAAAGTTGTAGAGAACATTAGACAATGAGGTTCTGATGGTTATGGTTTGCCCACTGTCAGCACTATCGAGTAAAGACGGTAAATCTTCTAAGATAAATAAGGCTTTACCAGAATAGGCTTGGCAAAAATTCAACACTTCAACAACCTGTGAAAATGCCTCACGCTCTTCTAGGACATTAACCATTGAACTTTCTAAGGTTTGAGAATTTCCATCCCACTCAATTTTCTGAAATCCACGACTAGCTAAATTCCAGAGGTAAACCAAGAATACTCCATGGTGAGTAAGACTCTGACAAATCCACCTAAGTACATTGTGTCTTTCAATCAAGGGAATTCCTATAGATACTGCTCTATAGCATTCTAATAATGTCCCAACTTCGGGTATATTCATTCTCAATCAAACGTTATTCAGTCAAAATTAAACTATAGCATTTTCAAAATAAGTGAGGTACAAATTTATGGGTTTTAGGGAGCAGGGAGCAGGGAGCAGGGAGCAGGGAGCAGGGAGCAGGGAGCAGGGAGCAGGGAGCAGGGAGCAGGGAGCAGGGAGCAGGGAGCAGGCAAGAGGAATCCCCCCTAACCCCCCTTAGTAAGGGCAGGGCTGTTTCATTCTCGCCAAAAATAGATGGGGAGATGGGGAGATGGGGAGATGGGGAGAATTTTGGACGAATAGTCGTGATTTTGGCCAAATTTATCTAACCCTCCTCGAAGGCCGAATCACGAATTGTTAGTCATTGGAGTTGCTTCCTCCCAACTAATTTGTCAGATTTTAATGACTAAATTGGCGGATTTTTCGGGAAATTTTAGTTTATTTCCCTATCCCCCTATCCCCCTATCCCCCTATCTCCAATAATCGTTAACTTATTAAAGTTTGAAACAGCCCTGCCGCGCGGAAGGGGGGCGGGCAAGAGGTAAAAAATTAGTGTACCTCATTAAGATTAAAAATGCTATAGTTCAGGTGGTTTATTGTTGAGGGTTAACAGTTAACAAAAAGCCTTACAAAGATAGCTCCTTTGATTTCTGTTTGAGATTAATCGGTTGCGATATAGGTGTTTTAGCTGGGGGTTGAAAAGCCTGTCCATTGCTTGAAGCCAGTGCTGTTAAACTGGAGTGAGCAAAGGGGTTAGGAGCACCTAGGCTTTGAGATTTTAGAGACTGCACTGATGATCGAGAGGGCTGAACTAGGCGTTGTGGCGCTTGGCTCATTAAGGGTTTTAAGGCTTGCTCAAAGTAGGATAAATCCCGTTGTGTCATCTGGGACATGAATTGTCCTTTCTGTTGTGAAAAGATGGTTCCTCGTCTGTCCTTAGCCGCAATTGTGATATCGCCATTGGGAGTTGCTCTCCAGTTGTAGTTGAGTTTACCTTCAACCTGGACAGTATTTCCTTGTGATTGGGCATACTCGACCAATGTATCTGCAACTGCCTTGACACGGCTAAAGTAGTCAGCCTCAGAAGCTCCTAATTGCCGAAATTTTCCCTCAGGTTTCTGTCCCCAATCTAATTGCTTTTTTACCTGTGAAATTTCTTGATATTGCTGTTCACTAAGTTTGGTTTCTCCCTGTACAGTGACCCCTAGAGCACCAGCGCGAAACTTGATCAATTCCTTACCTTTTTTGTCCCTCATTGCATAGGAATTATCCTCGCGATGAATCGTATACTCTGCTGATTCATAGGTATCTTGTCCTGGTGATGCTTGGGAATTGATTAAGCGGACTAAGGTAGCAGCAGCTTCTTTTTGACGGGATGTTTCATGGTAATTAGACACAGCATTTTTGAATTTTTCTACTTTTTCTGAAATCGGTGAAACGACCTTTTCCCACCAACTAGGCTGCTTTGATTGAAGCATTCGGGCTTCAATTAATTCAGATATAAACTCCGATTGCATAGCTTCTTGTTTTTGTTTTTGAGCACTACGAAGCATACGCATCTCATTAACCTGGGACTGCAAAAACTGCTTTAGTGGTGTATCCTCTAAAGCCTGCACTGACCGTCGTACTGAATATAATCCACCTCTGGTTTCAGTATTAGCTTTTACGGGTTGGACTTTGGGTTTTAAAGGTTGGTTTTGTGGTTGAATTGGACTATATACCTTTTGTTGTTGCCCCTGTAGCTGTTGTTCATCAAAAGCGTTAACCTTTACAACACCTTCATCATTGGTTTGTAAAATAACGATTCCATCCAATTCTACTTTTTTATTGGTGACCCCAACCATCTCTCCTACAGATGACTCTTTGGCTAAAGTCAACTGACCAATGATGTCTGAGTTTAAGTCATTGACCAACCTATCTCCATCTTTACCATAGACTACTTGATCACCGTCGGTAATTTGGATTTCAGGCTCTTGATTACTATTGTATACCTGACCATTGAGTTGTTGACCCTGTCGATTTTGTTCTTGCTTTTGCTGCTGCTTTTGCCTAAAGGCTGCCAGTCCACTTGACCATTTGGAAATGACACCTTGGTATTGTCCTTGTAAAGAGGATACATAGGACTCACTGACTATTGTTACTTTTGCCATGGTTTTAAACTCCTAATGCTCCCAAGCCTAAGGCTCCAAAAATTGCTGCTCGGTGCTGCAAGTTCTGAGTGCGATCAAGCAAAATATTTTTTCCTCGATAAAACACGCAAAGCTGCCCATCGAAATACCAAGCATTGTAGTCACTGACCTGATCGTTGTGCCTAGGCATTTCATAGGGTATGCCTTTGGACACCACTACGCCAGCTAATAATCCATATTGATCAAAAATCTCAATCACATTAGGAAAATAGTCGATGGGTAATGAGGGTAGATCAGATAAGTTATTTGTTGCCCTATCTAAATCCTCTACAGGATTTATTTTATAGTTAGAAAACATGGCTTGCTCCAATTACACAATTTTCAAGTTATCAGATGGCAACCTGTAACCTGTAACCTTGGCCAAAAGGCCACGCTACGCGTTCAACATGCAACCTTGGCCAAAAGGCCACGCGATCGCGTTCAACCTGCAACCTGCAACCTGTAACCTGTAACCTGTAACCTGTAACCTGTAACCTGTAACCTGTAACAAAGTAACTCATTAAAAACTTCCTTCCAGAAGGTCTGGTGAGACATCTTGATCAGATAGACGTGGAGGCCAATGAGAAGTTGCCGTGGATGAGCTAGATCCAGATTTTGGTATTAGTGCTGGGGTAGGAGAAAATGATGCTGGTGCTTGTCTAGGGCCATCTGTTGGCAATGGAAATAATTGCTCTACTAATGCCATTCTCTCCTTAAGTTGACGCACCCTTTGCTGATTAGAAACTCGGTGAGATACTCTCTTGACTTTAATTAAATGGTCTCGAATACTCTCCCATAAATTTTCTGACCACTCCTGCTCTTTAAGATCAGATTCAGGAATTTGAATTTGTTCTAACAAAGGCACATAGCTTTCTTTGGCTCTTTGATAAGCGGGATTGATGATCACTGCTTTACCAGTAGGTAATTTAATAAACTGAGCGGGCTCTAAAAGTGGTCGCTTGTTTTTTTGATCGGATTTAGAGTGAGAACTGCCCCCTGTGCCACTACTCTTGGATTTGGATTTGAAATGAATTTGAAACTCTCCTAATAGGTCAGAGAAGGTTTTAGCGGAGTCTGGATCTTGGGGATTAAAGATGAACTTTGTAGCTGTACCTCCTAGAATAGCTCTGGTCAGCTCTTTGCCATACCTATTTTCTAATTGTCCTAAGTTTTGATAACCTAGAATACCACAAAACCCATCTTCTCGGTTTTCATTTAACCAGTTTACCAGCTGGGGTAAGTACAAACTTGGTAGCTCATCTAGGGAAACAACTAGAGGGTCTGTTCGAGGTTTAATTCGGGATACGTTCCGGTTAATAACCATATGGAGGATTGTTGCCAATAGTGGTCCGACAATATCCCGGTTATTTCGATCTAACCCAAAGACGATGAGTTGTTTTCCTTCTAAATCTAAAGGTAAGGTTGTTTTTCCACAAAATGCTCCCATAAAGTCTTTTTTCAAGAATTTTTGGAAGGTTCTCTGAGCAATTCCGATAATCCCGGCTACGGTTTTTTCACTTTCTTTGATACTAATGATTTGGGATAAAGGTCGAGTCGTCCAAACATTTAATTTCTCCTGGGAAGCAAATTCCAATCGGCTGACTAGGTCAGGCAAACTTAAAATTGCCTGAGCTGTCATTATATCACAATATCGCTGATTTTCTACTAAGGTGCCAACTGCCTTTGTTAACAAAAAGATTCCTTCGACTAAACTATCCCCGGCATCTTCAAAGAATTTATCGCCACTGGCTTTTCCGCCAGTTAAATCTGTATTTCGGTTAATGACTTGGGCTATTTGACCGGCTGCGATCGCATCTTCTTCATCTTTGAGTAAATCCAAGGGATTACAGACATCTGACTCGGGAAAACCAGGGGCAAAAATATGTACCTTATAGCCTCTTTTTAAAGCATAACCCACGGCTCGTTTTGCTTGCGCTGGATATTTGAAGTCATATATAATTGTGGGGAATCCTTGGTCAAGGGATGAACGAATTAAAGGGTCACAGACTGAAAAGGATTTCCCTGAACCACTGGCTCCAATGGCGGAAATCCCGCGTTGGGCATCGGGAAGATATAAGGACTCGGCAGCAGGCTTAAACCAATTGAAAGCTTCAGGTTTCCGTGGCTTTTTCAATTTTCCCTGCTTGATCCATTCTTGCTCCTGACGCTTCTGAATGTCTTCGGGAGTGCCGACGTAGAGAGCAACGGAGTTTCTGGAAATATTAGCCATCTGTGTCTGAGCTTTTTTACGAGCAGCTTTTTTCTCCTTTTTACCTCCCCAATAGCCTGTAGCTAATTGACCTTTCTTGCCATCCGGTATTATCGCTAGCAAACCCAAAGCGATCAAACAGCTGGTGATGGTGATTCCCTGATTAGTTTGGGAAAAATCTATAAGATTTTCTTTGGTAAGTTGCTGGTAAATTAATCCCGGAGGTAGACTAATAACGTGATTTGTATTCTGGTTCATTTTTCTTTGAAAATTTAAAATTTAAAATTGAAAACTATAGCAGTTTTCAATTGGGCGATGTACAGAGTCCTGGGTTTTAGGGAATAGGGAACAGGGAATAGGGAACAGGGAATAGGGAATAGGGAATAGGGAATAGGGAATAGGGGTAAAATCCTGTATACCTCACCAAATCAATAAATGCTATATCGTATTTTTAGCCTAGTTTTGCGTAAGTCCTGTAAGCTGATGTGCATTCAAATTGGTGATTACCTGTTCCCTTTGATTAATTTAGGTATACCAATCTAAATGCTGAACAGCTTAACAATTAACAATTTTCAACTTACTAATTACTAAAGTAATCCAAAAAAAATAAGTTTTTGCTCATGATTGGCTAAAAAAGGCACAGAAACGATGAAATAGGGTCCACAAACTAAATCAACAAAAAAGGTACG
>NZ_JAAHHU010001320.1:0-1425 GCF_010672095.1 Moorena sp. SIO3I6
GAAAGATGCTGGGGGCTGATGCCTACTTAGCTAAACCAGTGAATCCAGAAGAACTGCTGTGTACCCTAGAGGATCTTATTCAATAGTTATTGTTTGTGGACGGTTAACCGTTGACTGTTAACCGAAAACCATTGTAAAATCCTTGATTTCCCCCACCTCTAGACTCTTGCTTCACGTCCAGAGTCTCGCCTTTTTAAACTGGATTGGTCTTGGTGGGCGACGTTTTATGATACTTGCGCACCGTTGCCACTACTTTTTGATGGTCGATTGGTTTGCTCAGGAAATCAGTAGCCCCAACGATTCTGGCTCTCACCCGGTCTACAATACCATCTTTAGCCGTCAGAATAATCACTGGTGTATTGGCAAACATTGACACCCGGCGGATCTGGGCGCACATTTCGTAGCCATTAACAATCGGCATCACCAAATCCAAGAATATTAAATCTGGCTTATGTTTGAGTAACAACGGTAGAGCTTTGATAGAGTCTTGGATTCCTAGAAATCGATAACCTGCTGATTGAATCACGTCCTTCATAATTTTACAGGTTTGGGGGTGATCATCAATACAGACTATTAATCCCTGATCAGACTTCTTCTGGGATTTTTGGGTTTGGGATTTTTGGGTTTGGGATTTTTGGGTTTGGGATTTTTGGGTACTAATGCCTGCCTTGGCGGGGATATCCACAAAGTTGGGAGCGCTCAAGTCAGGTAATTCTACTAGTTCAATCAGTTGTTTCTTAATATAAGGGTTTAGCGATCGCGTCAGCAGTAACACATCTCGTTTGAGCAGAGCTGCTATATCTCGCAGGGTGCGCTTACCGTTGATTAGGTTTACCAGATTTTTGTAGGTCGCCACTGAGGTTTGCTGTTCCAAAGCCGACTTTTGCAACAGCACCGGTGCTAAGTCAGGAGAAATATCCTCCAAACCCATTTCTGACCACTGCTGCCAGACCTGTTGAGCTTGCTTGATAGTTGCTTCTACCTCTAACATCCAGGTTTGTGGCAAAATCCCCTGCATAGAGGGACGTACTCCTAACTGGGCATTGAGCAAGAAATTGTCAGGCTTGTTGACCCTAGTTTCCATGGTGTTTGACGACACAGAACCATTACTGGGTTGAATTAGGGTTTGCTCCCGAGAAACTAAGGTTAGGCTCTGGAGGATATCAAATAATATTTCTGCCACAATGCCTTGAATTACAACTACAGTCTGTTGGGGGTTGATCATTCGCTTCCGTGCTAACAGCACCATCAACTGGTAGTCCCAACAGGACCCTGGCTCTATCTTTTTGAGGGCAATCCGATTAGGATTAATCTCAGGACAATGATAGATTATCTGCCGACGCCAACGCCTAGTGGGATGAACACTGCCAGATGCCCATACCAAACGGCCATAGCTCAAGTAGAAGCTCCATTGCTGAGCAGTTA
>NZ_JAAHHU010001321.1:0-1423 GCF_010672095.1 Moorena sp. SIO3I6
TAGGGGGCAGTTTAGTAGTGGTTTTACCAGCAAAAACACGGAATAGAATATTCCTAGAGTAATACTGATTAGATAGCGTGGGTAACGAGATACATTTTTAAAAAAGTCTTCCATTATCCTATAAACTCTTATAGTGCCATTTTTAATACTGGTAGCACTTTTTTAGCTTCTTCCGTACTTATTCTGGTAATTTCTCATAAACAATGCCAAAAATTTCCCCCCTCTTAGTAAGGGGGGATTAAGGGGAGTTAGCACAGGATAATTAGGGGCTTTACCCTACAATCACTTACTCAACTCCTTGAGGCAAAAGCTCTCGGTTTTCCTTACGACTGACTTGTACCTTACCCTCTTCATTGACATCAACATAGGCAATATCTCCTTCCTTAATGCGACTGGAGAGAATTTCTTCTGCCAGCACATCCTCCAACAACCGCATGATGGCTCGGCGTAATGGTCTGGCCCCGTAGCTGGGGTTGTAACCCTCTTCGATCAAACGGTCTTTGAACTTCTCGCTGACTTCTAGAGTAATGCCTTGTTCGTACAGACGACCAAACACTTCTTTTAACAGAATCTTGGCAATGTCCTTGACTTCTTCTTTGGTCAACTGACGGAAGACGATAATCTCATCTAAACGATTCAGGAACTCTGGGCGGAAGTACTGTTTAAGTTCTTCGTTCACTAGATTCCGAATTCGATTATATTGGGATTCCGCTTGATTATCGCTGAACTCGAAGCCCAGTTGTCCGCCACCCTTTTCAATAACCTTGGAACCGATATTGGAGGTCATGATCAGCAGGGTGTTTTTAAAGTCTACCGTCCGACCCTTGGAGTCAGTCAACCGCCCATCCTCTAGGATTTGCAGCAGCATATTGAACACATCTGGGTGTGCCTTTTCAATTTCATCGAACAGCACTACTGTGTAAGGACGACGACGCACTGCCTCAGTTAGTTGACCACCTTCGTTGTAGCCCACATATCCAGGAGGAGAACCTACCAACTTACTTACCGTATGGCGCTCCATGTATTCGGACATATCTAGGCGCACCATGGCTTCTTCAGACCCGAAGAAGTAAGCTGCCAATGACTTAGCTAATTCTGTCTTACCGACCCCTGTAGGTCCAGAGAAGACAAAACTTGCAATAGGACGGTTGGGATTCTTTAAGCCTACCCTAGCTCGACGAATTGCTCGGGAAACGGCTTTAACCGCATCTTCCTGACCAATCAGGCGCTGATGCAGGGTATCTTCCATGTGCAGTAGTTTCTCTGACTCTGATTCAGTCAGTTTTTGTACCGGCACACCAGTCCAAGAGGCAACAATGTGAGCAATGTCCTCTTCATCTACAACTGGGCTGTCATCAGTACCCCGAGATTCGCTCTTCTTGCTTTGTGCAATTGAGCGAATTTCCGCCTTTATTTCCATTTC
>NZ_JAAHHU010001322.1:0-1423 GCF_010672095.1 Moorena sp. SIO3I6
GGATGTGACACGCTTCACGCTGTGTCCCCTACACATTTAGGATTTGTGTGATAAATAGTCTCTGAACTTTAGGCGGTCGTTGAAGCGGTTGTGCCAACTTGTCAAAAGTGCCATAATCTGTTAGCATTTCAGGATTTTTGATGACGAATAACTTGACCATAGATGCAATAATCACCATTAGTTTTCCAAACGGTTTAACAATGGCTTTGCTATTTAATCAACCTTTCACACAATATATTAAAATCCCTGTCAAAATTCAAGATTTTAAAAAAAGTTAATGTTGTCAACAGCGGTCAATCAATTGTCAATCAACTGCTACATCTTGTAGTATATCCCATTCAATCAACTCAACGATGCTCGACGTGGAACTGAGCGAGTTCATTGACAAACCTCCAACAATTAAATTGAGCTGAAGCAACATCTGATTAGTGATCAGACTTTAGTAATCAGACTTGGCTAACAGGTTAATCAGACTTTGTGAAAAAATTGTGAACTCATCTATCGAGTAGGGTAAACAATTAGCTATTTTCAATTAATCAACTATCTATAGACGTAGATTTGATGATTAAAGTTCCAGGATTTATAGAAGTTACGAAGTTTAGTTGGTTTTGGCCTGCTAACCCACCAAATATGGTGGGTAGTCATCAAAAAATATACTAAGTTTGGTGGAGCAACCGGGGCAATGGGTAAGTCCTAATTGATCAAAAAAATCTAAAAAAAAATCTCAAACAGCGCGCTGAGTTGGCTTACAGTAAATCGTTTTACCCTGTCTTGATGCAGTCGCTCATGGGGGGAACCCCCGCAGGTCGGCGCTGCATCGCTGTTTTCAGGGTAAGTATTGAATAAATCATTGAAAAAAAGCTATAGTAGCGAAATTTTGTTAGATTAACTAACGTTTGCTTTTAAATATGAGCAATCATGGCTCCTGCAAGTAATGGCTCCCGCAATTAACCCAAGCTCGGTCAGGAACTATCCTTAGCAGTGATTAACCTACCATCCCAATCGGTTATTAAATGTCCTACTGATGCGTTCCCGTAGCGTCACCTTTCCGGCTTTGCCCGACGCTGCGCGAACGGTCAATCGCGAAGCGGTTCCAAAGAAACATCGCATTATTCATGCGCCAGTTGGCTCAACAAGAGGTAGACTACCGCAGGCTACATACTTCCCATGGCTTTCATTCCAAGATGATGGAACCGATCTTGGACTCTTTGAGATCATTACATCTTATACCGAGTTGCATTCAAAGAGAGTAGATTGCTTGCATAGGGAGATGGGGAGATGGGGAGATGGGGAGATCTCACAGGGGTAGGTTTTTTACAAACAGAGGAGTAAACGCTCAGATGAAGAGGTAAAAATGAAATATTAGTTTTCTTGGTGCACCTTCACCCTTGTCGGGGAACCCGACCGGTGTCGCACCGGTAAC
>NZ_JAAHHU010001323.1:0-1422 GCF_010672095.1 Moorena sp. SIO3I6
ATAATTTCTACATACAAATGCCAAGTCGGAGCTTCTCCAGGGCGTTTGGCAAATTGCAGGTCTAAGACTCTCTCCCAAGGGGCAATGGTTTCGATGGCAATTAGGGCGAAGCCACCTAACTGGTGCCGGAGTTGGTCACTAAAGGTGAAGGTGTCGGGAACCCGAGGGGGTGGATCTCCTATGCAAATTCGGGCGGCTTGGGGGTGCCAACAAATGGTGAGCCAACCTCGACCATTTAGGGTGCGTAGGGCGATGGCAATGGTGTAGCGATCGCGTTGATAGACTTGTTCGGTACGTCCTGGTACCCAGGTAGCACGCAGCTCAGAACAAGCAGCGGTCAGGGTGGTATAGTCAACAGGTTGCATGTGCGAGATGCCAGATCTGAGCTTCGTAGGATTCGGGTTTGAGAATGGGTTCGCCTAGCGGCTCAATGCGCGCGCATGGCATTTTGGCTTTGGCTATGCGATGAAGCTTCGCTTCCGCTAAAAGCGATTGGCCGTAGGTCACGCTACGCGAACGCAGTCTAGTCAAGTTCCTATTTTGGGCATTTACAATACTATTCTATAGGTCAGCCTTAGGGCTACCATCTTATAGCCTTGTGATCTCGGTTGTGAACATACTCTCAAAGGCAAGAGGCAAGAGCCAAAAGGTAAGAGGGGCAATATATCCTCAGTTTTGTTTTCCAATAAAATCAAACATTTCAATTGTATATAGTTCCCTAATTACATCAATTAATTGACTTTTTTAAGTCTGTTTCAGCAATTAAGCAATCGCTATTATATTGCCATTATAACTTATTAAGTATTAATGGCAAATACAATTTTATATTTACCTATAAAATTCCTTAAAAATGCACCATAATTATGGACGAATTAAGTAATATATAAATTACAATTTTTCAAGAAAAAGTTATCATTAAAGATTAGTTTCGTGCTATAATAAAAGTGACCTTAATTAACAAGGTCAAAACCAGCCCCCTCAGCCTGAACAACTACGGGGCTGGCTATTACCCCTAGTAACATAGGAGATAATTTTATTATGACCTATCGCGACCGTCTTAGTCCGTGGGTAATTGTGCGGTTATTACCCAACATGCAACGAGTAGTTGTTGCTCGCTTCCGTAACCGTTCCGATGCAGAGGGTCACTTGCGCCGTCTCCGACAGCTGATGCCTGATGTCGAATTTGTGATTATTTTTGATACTGGGGAGGAATTAGATCAGAAGTAAATAAATAACTGGTTGTTTGTGGACGGTTGACAGTGCTTTGTGGACAGCAAACACTTAACAGTCAACCGTCAACTCAGGAATAAAAGTGTTATCAAAGTTGACAGTAGAACCCTTGTTGATCTGATCAAAAAAAACTATAGTTTGTGTGGAGGTCAAATCTCCAATTGTCTACAGAGTAAAGCAGGAAATCATGGG
>NZ_JAAHHU010001324.1:0-1422 GCF_010672095.1 Moorena sp. SIO3I6
TTGATTACTGTTTCTTTACTGTTGAGTGTTGACTGTTGACTGTTGGTATAGGGGAAGACTTACGTATGCTCCATTCAAGCATAAACAGTCAACAAAAAAGCTTTTACTTAGTGAGCCAAATTATATGTTGAACAGCTTAGCAGATTATAAATCAGCAATAACATCTGCAAGAACTGCCGCCATGGCATCAACACTATGGTACTTTACGCATAGCTCCCTGGCTTGAAGTCCTTTATGATTGGCAGCATCTAGATTCTGAAATACCTGTTGAATCGCCTCAGCTAGTTGTTGTGGCGAACTAGGCTCAACCAGATAACCGGTATCACCTAAAATTGTTGGGATATCCCCAACACGGGTAGACAAAACTGGTTTAGCCATTGCCATACCATCTGTCAATTTTAAGGGAAACTGAGCTCTAGCCGCCAGAGTATCTCGCTGGGGAACCACCACAATATGAGCTGCTGACAGAACCTCTGGCATTTCTTCGACTGGGGTTCTGGGCAATTTAAGAATCCAACGTCCCCATTTTTTAATGAGTTGTTGATCATAATCATCATAGGGACTGCCTCCGACAATCACCAATCTTAAGTCTGGCTGATTGAGATATTCTAGCGCTACTAAAATATCTTCAACTCCTTTGTGGGGTCGTGGCGCACCAGGAAACATGAGCACCCGATACTCCGATAACCCATAACGCTTGCGGCTGAGTTCTGGGTCATACTGCTCCGGGTCAAACATATCGGTATCTTTACCATTGGATAGATAGACACCACCGAAGCGTTCCTTGAGAAACTGAGTATCTATAGTGATAGCGTCAGCATAATTGACAAACTTTTCTAGCCATTTGATATAGAGGGGATGGTCTGGATATTTCAATTGACCATCTTTGGTAAGAATATCCCTACCGAACTGTTTAAGGGTTGGACGATACTGCCATTGGTCGCCACCATACCAACTTAGTTCCCAATCATCCATATCCAGTATGATTGGACGACGGCTAGTAAACTTTTTCAGCAGAGACAGACCAAAACTGGTGGGTTTGGGTTTTACGGCATAGATAATATCGCCATCTATCTTTTTTAACAGGTCTCGGGCAGCGGTTAAGACTCCA
Source organism: Moorena sp. SIO3I6 (assembly GCF_010672095.1). Lineage (NCBI taxonomy): Bacteria > Bacillati > Cyanobacteriota > Cyanophyceae > Coleofasciculales > Coleofasciculaceae > Moorena > Moorena sp. SIO3I6. The sequence continues at coordinate 1,112 of NZ_JAAHHU010001324.1, forward strand.
GGATATTTACCACCAGGGACGGAAGTAATGGTAAAACCAGAGGGAGGAGTGGCATATAACTCCTTCCCAAACATAAATCCCACAATCTCTATGGCATAGTTGAGCTTTTTCAGGACTTGTCCTAGCAAAAATGCCCGGATAGCACCACCACCGGACAAGTCACTGACAACTAGGGAAACTTTTCTGTTCATCGGATTTTGATAAAACTGGTACACGATACATGGTGATCAACCTCTCGTGTGAAAGTGATTAGTCCCCTCGGGTTTAGCAAGATGTCCCAACTACCACGCACTAATGGTCACTAAAGAGGG
>NZ_JAAHHU010001325.1:0-1422 GCF_010672095.1 Moorena sp. SIO3I6
ACTCAAATCTGGTCAGACGTTTTGAATCTCACCTCTGTCGGAGTACAAGATAACTTCTTTGAGCTGGGCGGCAATTCTCTTATCGCTGTCCGTCTGATGTCCTTAATTCAAGAAAAATTCCAAATCAATTTACCTTTAGCCACCCTTTTCCAAAGTCCCACCATTGAACAACTAGCGGTTGTTCTTGGTTCTGATTCATCTACAACACTCTGGTCTCCCTTGGTACCAATTCAACCCAACGGTTCATTACCACCCTTTTTCTGTGTAGGAGGAGCTGGGGGAAATGTTCTCTACTTCCACCATTTAGCACGATATCTTGGAGGGGATCAACCCTTCTACGGTCTACAGGCACAGGGTCTTGATGGTGAAACAAAACCCCTAGAGAGCATCGAAGAAATAGCTGGCCAATATATTAAAGCAATTCAGACAGTTCAACCAGTAGGTCCTTACTTCTTGGGAGGTCATTCCTTTGGAGGTAAAATCGCTTTTGAAATGGCGACTCAGTTACAACGTCTTGGAGAATCTGTTGCTTTGGTTGCTATTTTAGATACCTCGGCTCCAATTTCTGAACTCAATCCTAAAGAGGATTTTGCTACTTGGGATAATGCTAGATGGATATGTCACATGGCTGGAGTACTTGAAGAACTTTTTGGAGAAAATCTACAACTATCTGATGACACTCTCGATTCTCTGACACCAGAGAAACAAATCAACTATTTAAAGCAACAGTTAGAAATAGTGGGCGTTTTGCCTCCTCAAGCAGATATCAAACTCGTTCGTGGCTTATTACAAGTTTACCAAACTCAATGTCAAATTGATTACGTACCACACAATACTTCTGGGACTTCAATTACTCTGTTCCGTGCTCAGGAGGTTTCTGAACAGGAAAATGCTGATCACCTATCCTACGATCCAGCATGGGGTTGGAATCAGTTTTCTGATTCAGAGGTGGAAATCCATACCGTTCCTGGTAGTCATATATCAATGATGAGTGAGCCTCATGTCAAGGTACTAGGGGAAAAACTACAAAAGTCTCTGGAACAAGCACAAGCTAATCAAACGTATGTTCCGCAAACAGACCCAAAACTATGAGCAACTGTATTAAGAGACAGATTAGTCTTTTTTTTGATTGTTAAAAAAAAGACGCGCTAATTTATTTTTTAGACAGCACTAATTATTCTACAGCTTCGTGGGTTTTTTAGGTAATTTTTAACAATCAACACTTCTGGTCGAACCACGTAATAATACAAGTAAGTTAAGGTACTCGTAGACTGACCTAATGTTAAGAAAACCTAAAAAACTATCAACGATGCTATGGGTTGTGGTAATAATATTCCTGGGTAGCCTGACCACTACCTGTAGCTTTTTACCAGCCATCACAGCAGAGGAACGCACCTTCCTCAACCTTTCCGTGGACTTCTT
>NZ_JAAHHU010001326.1:0-1421 GCF_010672095.1 Moorena sp. SIO3I6
TTAAATTCATATTGTTACAATATTAGGCTAACTGCTTAAGCAAAACCGTTAATCCTAATAGGGAACAGGGAATAGGGAATAGGGAACAGGGAGCAGGGAGTAAGCACTACAGTGTCGGATGCGTAGACACAATGATTAATGCAAATGGGATGCTCAGCAAACAGCCCCTACACGATGCTCGGTAAGAGCCGCTACGGGAAGGCACTACAGTGATCGGATCCATATCCACAACAGTTAATCCCAATGGGATTGGCCTAAGGCCATGCTAAGCGATCACGCGATGAAGCGAAGCTTCCGCTAAAAGCGATTGGCCTAAGGCCACGCTACGCGAACGCACCATCGCATCTCTTTCCTACTATTCCCTATTCCCTGTTTAGCTCAATCCTATATGGCATCTCAACTAAAAATGCCATAGGGTTTTTGATAGTTATGAGGTACATTCAATTTTATTACCCCTACTCCCTACTCCCTACTCCCTACTCCCTAAAACCTAGGACTTTTTACCTAACCCAATTGAAAACTGCTATACTGCTGATTAACTGACCGCTTGAAAAACCTGTTCAGCATTTAACGTTAATTCTGGAAAGGTTGGCGATAGGATACGGTTAGCTCCTCGGAACTGACTAACGTGATATTCGCCATCTATCAATTGGTAGACCGATAACGTAGGTTGTTTAGGATTGCCGATAAATCGCCTACCGCCTAAACCTAAATAATCAACAATCCAATATTCAGCAATTCCGAAAGACTCATAATCTTCCAGTTTTAAAGCATAATCGTCGCTCCAGTTTGTTGAAACCACTTCTACAACTAAACGAACAGAAGACCCCCGTGTGATAATGGATTCTTTTTCCCAGCGTGGTTCGTTATCCGTAACCCTTTGCTTGTCTAAAACGATGACATCTGGTTCATACCCAGACTCTGTTTGTGGTTTGATCACGCATTCTTTGGGAATAAAGTAAGGCAATTGACAGCGCCGAATTTCTAAAAACAGTTCACCTCCTATAAACCCGGCTACCTCTGAATGCATTCCTGTTGGTTTTGGCATCTCGACAATTACCCCATCATGCAGTTCGTAGCGCTTTTCTGAATTGACTGGATACCAATCAATAAATTGATCAAATGTTACTGGTTTGGGTAAGGCTTGAATCATTTTGGACTTCAGGGAGCAGGGAGCAGGATTGTAAGTGTTGTTAAGTATGGGGAGCAAATGGTGTACTTTGCACCATGAGTGACTGATCGCTATTCCCTATTCCCAGGGCGTAGCGCTCTCACTAATAGCTTAGACCTGGCTCAGCTCACCTTAAAATCAGAAATCGTCTCAATCCATACCCGTGCTCCACAATTTAGGGGATTATCTGGGCGATACATCACCCGACAAGGGCCATTGACTTCAACAGTATGACCGTAAATGTTTTTAA
>NZ_JAAHHU010001327.1:0-1421 GCF_010672095.1 Moorena sp. SIO3I6
TTTGAGCGAATTTTACTTTTGCGATCGCGTAGCGTGACCTACAGTCAATCCCGTAGCGTGACCTACAGTCAATCCCGTAGCGTGACCTACAGTCAATCCCGTAGCGTGACCTACAGTCAATCCCTTAGCGTGACCATAGGTCAATCGCCTTTGGCGGGCTCTTCGAGCCATCCCATAACGTAAGCCATCAGCCATCAGCCATCAGCCATCAGCTAGCAGGCGCTTTAACTGCACGGGGTCGGATCAGTAAAACGAGCAGGGATTTTCAACCAGCCGTACCAGCACCCCCGATGCTTGTTTACTACCAACCGTTGATTAGCATGATAGGTGACAGCTGACAGCTGACAACTGACGGCACCTCAAGCAGCGTGGGCGTAGCGCATATGCTTACCACATAACCTTTGTCGCCCAGGGGAGTCTCAATCTGCTAGATTAAATTGCCACAAACCATACCAATTTCTCACTGCCAACCATACTGTAGACAGCAATCCCGCCAGGCTCAAAGTCAGACCACTGTAAGCCTCTGTGACCTCACCGACTATAAACTAATCAATCGCCATATACCTAATAGGGATGCGTGTAGGAATTGTGATAATTTTTGTTCCCTGTTCCCAGATCCGCTGTTCCCAGATCCGCTGTTTCCTGTTCCCAGATCCGCTGTTCCCAGATCCGCTGTTCCCTGTTTCCACGGCTAACTATTGATACCTGACGGCTTATATTCACTTTTTTTACTTATCGACTTGTAGAGATCATCAAGCCTTTTCTTTACCTCTGGAGGTTGGGATGTAAAACGGATATAAAACCCTAGATTTTCTGTTTCAAGTGACGTCACTTTAGCATAGATGTCATCACTATATTCGGCTTGGGATTGATTTAATATATTTAGGCTTATATTACTGAGCTCTACTGGTAAATCCTCTCTTCGTCTCTCATAGGAACGCACTTTCGCTCCCTTAGCTGAAAGCTGAATTAAACTTCCGAGAAAAAGATTTTTGCCGATATGCTTTCCTTCCAAAACTTTATAGGTGAGTGGAATGGCTTTAGGAAGGTAAAAAAACTCTTCATCGTCTTTAGGTATAAATAGATTGTAATTATCACCAATACCCACAACTTGATAGATAGTAATTGGCTGTTTAACCCCTTTTGGTTGTACCTGTTTGTACCCGTGAATCATCCCGATTGACTTAACCTGTTCAAAGGTAGATTCTGAAATCATAATTTGACCACCTATGGTATAGGATTCAATGCGATAGGTTAAGTTTACTTGGCTACCTACTACACTGTAATCGGTGCGTTTTTCCGAGCCAATATTGCCCACCACAACATCACCTGTGTTGATACCAATACCCATTTCTAGAGGTGGATAGCCCCAGGCATGCATCGTTTCGTTGACAGGAACCATTGCCAATTGCATCGCCACA
>NZ_JAAHHU010001328.1:0-1417 GCF_010672095.1 Moorena sp. SIO3I6
CCGACAGTAGCAATTCCATTTGTTCCCAACTGTCATCTGCTGCTACTGCCCCCTGTTGCAGAATTTGCTGATAAAGTCCTAATAACCGCCCAGCCCGTTGCTCATTGCTGAGAATGCGATCGCGTATAGTCCTGAGATGCTCTGGTTCATCTTGGACTTCCCAATTCTCGATAATTCGCCTACCCACAAGGTACTCAATCGATGTGGGATTGACAGTACACCTCTTGCCACAGTAGTTTTTTGATACTGTTTTTGATACTGTAGTGGTGAATTTTTGCTCACTGTTCCCTGTTCCGGGTACCGAAGTTCCCTCTTCTGAAAGAAGTCTAGTACAATGCTCTATATCCTCTAGAATCAGCTGACATAGCTTTTGAGTCAGTAAAGGCTGTCCTCCCGTAAACCCCAAGATTTCCCTAAGTAAGGCTTTGGGATTGCTAACCCTGCCGTTAAATCCTAGCGCTAGGGGTTTGGCTTCTTCCAGAGTAAATCCACATAACTCAATCCCCCGTCCGATATTAAACGGAGTGCGTTGCTTATCTAAGATCAAATCCGTGGGAGTAGCTACCCCTAACAATACAAAACTGAGGCGTTGGTAGGCTTGGTTTTCTGTGCGCTTGTTGTAGCAGGCTCGGATTAGGGCAAAAAAATCTTCAATCGGGAACGATAAACCCAGAATGCTATCGATTTCATCAATAAAGATCACCAAATTTCCCTCAACAAGAGCCAGTAGCACCTCCTCAATAAAATCACTCAGACGCTTGACTGGGGATAGATAAGAGCGTGAGCGCCACCAAGCTCGTAAATTGACCTGGAGGTTGAAGCTGCTAACCAGACAGCGTTATATTGTAGCATACCACTGGTCTGCTGTCAAATCTTGGGTACCAATTTCCGTCAAATCAACGATTCCACAGTGTATGCCTATTGCTTGTAATCGGTGAGTAGTTTGCACCCTCAAAGAAGACTTACCCATTTGCCTGGAGGTAAGGACATAGCAAAACTCCCCCGCTACCAGAGCCTGATACAAATCCTGATCTGCTTTACGGCGCACATAGCAGAGGGTATCAGGGGGTAAACTCCCGCCCACTTGATAGTTGTGGTTTTTCATAATTTACGGGCATCCATGGGTTTTATCCCAGGTAAGTACTAAAGTACTGACGATACAAATCACAACTAGGCACAGCCCCCTGTTTGTGGAGCTGTACTAATCCTAAACTTTGCAACTTAAAGGCTAGCTTTTGCTCTAATTCCACTGGCTCGGATGACATCACTACTTTTTGATAGGCTGCGACCAGTTCTGGATATTGTTGTAGATTCCACCATTGTCGTCGAAGGTCATCATGATAAATTCCCGATTCGGTTGCTGCTGAATTCAATAACTCCTCAAAGGTAACGTCACCGCGCCTAAGATGATATAACG
>NZ_JAAHHU010001329.1:0-1416 GCF_010672095.1 Moorena sp. SIO3I6
TATGGTAGTAAGCCTAACCATGACCCTAGCGGCTTGGAAAATTAAACAGCATAACCGCAATTTTATCCCAATTTTATTGATAGGGATGTACATAACTTTAGTATTATTAATGAGTTCTAAATCTTGGCTGTGGGAGTTAAATGAAGCATTTCCAGTTAAGCCAGTAGCAGCTTTGATTCAGGAACATACCGCTCCAGGGGATATTATCTATACGTCTTTTTCCTATCAGCGTCCTAGTTTAGATTTTTATAGCGATCGCAAAGTGATTCCCCAAGATGAAAATACTTTAAAACAGTTGTGGTCAACTCAATCTTACCTACTCTTGGACAACTCTACCTTAGACGCTTTGCAATTACCTAATCAAGTATCTTTAGGCTCTGCTGAAGGGTTTACTTTAGCTAAATCAATGGGAGTGGGGAGTGGGGAGTAGGGAGTAGGGAGATGGGGAGATGGGGAGTGTCAATCGAGAGTAGAAAATAGCCCTACCCAATCAATCACTGATGGTCTTGCTCCCTGGTTTATCAGCTCAAAAACTTTTCCGACCGTAGCAGGGTTAGCAATGGATTCTACACAAGCTGATGCCACATCAATTCGGCTAGTTTGACCTGATAAAGTATCCCCTGTACCTAATACTAACCCTAATTTTCCTCCTGTTGTCGCTTTCAACAGAGTGTTTAAATCATAGGATGTAAATGGACCGTCTATCAGTCGTCCTGCACGAATAATAGTATAAGGTAATCCTGAATTGATGATGATTTCTTCTGCCTTTTTTTTGGCATCGAGTACACCAAAGGAATTAAGAATACTATAGGGTGGTTTCTCTTTCCGTAGCACACCACAAGAGGATACAAAGATAAACCGCTTGAGGTCTTTAGGAGCTGCTGCTACCAGGTTGCTAACTCCTATACTATCAACTTGTTCAGGACTATTTTTGGCTTTAGTACGAGTGTAGCTGGGCTTGAGATAGATCTTGAGCCACTCGATCACACTTCGGAATCCTTTCGCTTGATCTATTGTGTCGAAATCCCACTTTTTAGAAGGGAAAGCAGTAGTTCCAGTACAGCAGATGATATGAGTGACATTTTGGATGGCAGGGGGGAGGCTAGAAGGATAGCGCATGTCACCAACAATAATCTCTACTTGGTTATCAAACATTTGCTGAGCTTTTTCAGCACTGCGAGTCAGAACACTAACCTGAAAACCTTTTTCTAGTAACTTAGCCACTGTTAGCTGTCCAACCCCACCTGTAGCACCCGCGACCAGTACTCTCTCTGTTGAAGTCATCACCCCTGCTCCTCAAGTCTTAACTGGAATTGGAAACAAGTATATAGTAGTTGGGAATCGGGAATCGGGAATCGGGAATCGGGAATCGGGAATCGGGAATCGGGAATCGGGGAGTGTGGGGAGATGGGGAGA
>NZ_JAAHHU010000133.1:0-15330 GCF_010672095.1 Moorena sp. SIO3I6
ACCTTGCGCAGATTACTGCCCTGGTCACATTCAAAGCTTTTTCCTTGTGCTGTTACTTTAGGCATTATTCAAGATTACTCCTTATCTGTAGCTTATTTTTTAATACAATTAGATGCAGCTATGTTTAGTGTTGTGAACAAAGCCAATCTGGCAATACACTAAGGTGCTCTTATTGTTTGATGGTTCTAGATAAGCTGCGTTTATAAATATCTAGAGGTCTAGTCCTCTGACTAAGCTTTAGGCCCTCAAAGCTTACCCTTAACTACAATTTACATTTCTTTACGATAAAGTCAACTTTTATAACTGCCCATGACTTCAACAACTTCTCACCCCATCTGGATTTACGATACAACGCTGCGGGATGGTGCCCAGCGTGAAGGAATTTCATTGTCTCTAGAAGATAAGTTACGCATTGCTCGACAACTGGATGAGTTAGGTATTCCCTTCATTGAAGGAGGATGGCCAGGGGCAAATCCGAAAGATGTGCAATTTTTCTGGAAGCTCAAAGAAGAACCTCTCAAACAAGCAGAAGTAGTAGCCTTTTGCTCAACTCGACGGCCAAACATGATCGCTGCAGAAGACCGGATGCTGCAAGCTATTTTAGCTGCAGGAACGCGCTGGGTGACGATTTTTGGGAAATCCTGGGATCTTCATGTCACCGAAGGGCTGAAAACTAGCCTAGAGGAAAACCTAGCCATGATTCGGGATACCATAGAATACCTCCGTAGTCAAGGGCGTCGGGTGATTTACGATGCAGAACACTGGTTTGATGGCTATAAAGCCAATCGAGACTATGCCCTCAAAACCCTGAAAGCTGCTAAAGATGCGGGTGCAGAATGGCTAGTACTGTGTGACACCAACGGTGGTACCCTACCCGATCAAGTTAGTCAAATTGTTAGAGATGTAGCTAAAGAGTTGAACGTTGGAAGGTTGAATGTTGAAAGTGAGTTGAACGTTGGAAGGTTGAATGTTGTTCGCGAAGCGTGGCCAAAAGGCCAAGGTTCTAAGCTTCAACCCGCTAAGCTTCAACCCGCTAACCTTCAACCCGCTAACCTTCAACCTGCTAACCTTCAACCTGCTAACCTTCAACCTGCTAACCTTCAACCTGCTAACCTTCAACCGCCTAACCTCCAACCCATGTTAGGAATCCATACCCATAATGATTCCGATACAGCGGTTGCTAATGCCTTAGCTGCGGTATCTGAGGGAGCGTGTATGGTTCAGGGAACGATTAATGGTTATGGTGAACGCTGTGGTAATGCTAATCTCTGTTCTGTGATTCCTAACTTACAGTTGAAGCTTGGTTATTCCTGTATTGAGGATAATCAGCTGGCCAGACTGACCCAAGCTAGTCGTTTAATTAGCGAGATTGTCAATCTTGCTCCCAATGACCATGCTGCCTTTGTGGGTCGTTCAGCCTTTGCTCACAAAGGTGGCATCCATGTGTCAGCGGTGGCAAAGAATCCTCTGACCTATGAACATATTCAGCCAGAACAGATTGGTAATCAGCGTCGGATTGTAATTTCTGACCAGTCGGGATTGAGCAATGTCTTAGCAAAAGCCCGTAGTTTCGGTCATGATTTGGATAAAAAAGACCCCGCCTGTCGCGAAATCCTGGAACGCCTCAAAGATCTAGAAAATGAAGGGTATCAATTTGAAGCAGCGGAAGCCAGTTTTGATTTGTTGATGCGGGATGCTTTGGGATATCGAGAACATCCCTTTGAACTCAAAGGCTGTCAGATACATTGCGATATGCTACAAGGGGTCCGTAAACCCTACAGTAATTCTGTGGCAACCATTAAAGTATCTGTTAACAACCAGGATATTTTGGAAGTAGCAGAAGGCAATGGACCAGTGTCAGCCCTTGATGCAGCGTTGCGCAAAGCCTTAGTGAACTTTTACCCAGAGATTGCGGCTTTTCATCTAACCGACTATAAAGTGCGGATTCTGGATGGTGCTGCTGGCACATCGGCTAAGACAAGGGTGCTAGTGGAATCAAGCAATGGAGAACAGCGCTGGACAACTGTGGGGGTTTCCAGTAATATTCTTGAAGCGTCCTATGAAGCTGTGGTGGAAGGCATTGAGTATGGTTTGCTGTTGGAATCTTCAGCAAAAACACCATTGAGCAATTCCCCAGCCCTGAAAGAGCGGTAATTAGAGCGCTAATTAGTAATTAGTAATTAATTTTTGCTATTTGCTCACTAGCGTGCTACCCAAAGTAGACTATCTAGCTTCGCCTTGGTGAGAACCTCTTGGGGAGGTAACTTATGATAAGGCCCTTCCCAGTTAAGGGGTTGGTATACGTATAGGATCGAGGCATTTTCCTCAAACCTACAAATCACTTTACCAGTGGACCCTTCCTCACCTGGCAAGCAGTCTAGTTTCTCTTGTCCAGGAGTGGCTGAGTAGGCTATTCCTACTTTCACATCCTTTGGACCAGGGATGCGATCGCTTAGTATTTCAATCCTGCCGATTTTTTGCTGGGAGATGTCGGCATCGATTTCCACTACCGGGCTATCTTGCCAGTATGCTTTGAAAATATCGTAAGTTTCGCCTTCAGCAGAGGTGGTTTCTTTTTTTACGGTATAACTGGGCAAAGCACTCTTGATGGTATCAGCATCAAAGTTGCTGGTTTTGTTGAGTGTTCCCAAACCTTCCGGAGTCAGCCTGAGATTAGACTTAGTTTCAGGCGGGGAAGGTTCCTTGGTGCAAGCGCCCAGGATACTGGTGACTAGGACTATGCTGGTTAGGGTAAACAGTGTTTTTCTATACAATAGACCTCTCCAAAAACTTGAAAGTATCTCAGTAACTGCTTTTCAGCAGCCAAATTGAGCAAGTCAATTTTAGGTTGAGTTAACGCTATAACAGGCTTGACGAAGCTATTGATGTTAATTTAGCACCAAAACTATGAGTATAGAAAACCTCAATTGTTTCAGCCCTTTAATGAGATGCCTTTACCCTGCAAGTGAGTTTGAGTAAGCTTAATGAAGGCAAGCAGCAGGAACAGCAGGGAGATGGAAAACCTCCGGGTTCAGCAAAACCGAGTGTCTGGCTTAGTTTAACACTTTTCCCCCTGTTGGTTAAGCCACTCAAGTAAATGCTTATTAATTTCTTGTGGCTTTTCCAATTGAAGCCAATGATTGCATTTAGATATTTTTATATATTTCCACTCCGACTGCACTAGAGCACTCGATTTCCTCATCTGTTCCTCAGCCATAAAGTTGTCTCCAGAACTCCAAATACCAAGAGTTGGAACTTTTATTAAAGTTAGCTGTGATTGTTGTTGGCGAAGTGAAGATAAAATAAATGGAAGTATCGGATTAGCTTTTTCCCAGACTTGAATATAAAAAGGTTTTTTTTCAAGTAAAAATTTTTCAACTACATTTTCTTTGTCGGGGTGACCACGCAGTACCCACCTAAAAATCAATCCATTCATTGCACGATATATAGGGATTGCCACAGGTAAGGGGTTGAAAATTAGATACCAGCTTTTTAGGATTGACTCTAGGGAAAAGTTTTTTACTAATGCCAGAGGATGCCCTACTGATAAGGCAACATATGACACGAGCCGTTCTGGATACCTTGTGGCTAATTCCCAACCTACTACTGCACCGTAATCGTGAGCAATGCAATGGGCTTTTTCCAGATTCAGTGCGTCCATCAATCCGATCACATCAGCAGATAGGGAGGCGAGGGTATATTTATTTAAGTCTTCAGTTTTTTCACTCTGCCCATGACCAAGCCAATCAAGACAGATAACACGGTATCCAGATTGTATCAGAGCCGGAATCTGAAATCTCCATAAAGAACTGTCATCCGGCCATCCATGTAGTAGGATTACGCTATCGTTTCCATTACGCGAATCTTGGACATAATATTCACAACCGTTAATTTTGATATAAATTTCTTCCATATTCCCGTTAATCCGAACTTAGGTTGAATAAAACCAGCGAAAGTAGACCGCTACCAGCAGTGTAATTCCTAGCTCAACAATACCGAAAGCGATGACAGCACCCTCTATACCCATTTTTTGAAAATTCTCTACTGCAATCAGTAGTACAATTCCTAAGTTCCGCGAGGCAGTCGTCAAGGTCACTGATTTCCGCGTGCGAGTTTGAGAACCACCTAGTCCCCAACCACTGACCAAAGTCACGACTGTAAATAGTACCATAGCGGTAAACGACAGCCATCCAATACTAAAGAGTATGTCGAAATTTTGGCACAGAACCAGAAGCAGGAGTGCTACAAACAGAATATCTGAGAGCATCTTGACTGGAGAAAGTAAGCGCTTGGCAAGTCGCACACTCTTGTGGCGAATAGCAAAACCAGTAAGTAAAGGAAGTAACTGAAAGAATACCAGGCTCCAAATAATGGGCAGAGTGTTGATGAGTGTATCTTCAACCCCAGCGTAACTTAAGCGAACCATCAAGGGTGTGATGCCCACTGCTAAGATCGATAAAGTAAATGTCAGGCCAATAGCAGAAGCCAGATCGCCACCAGCAATAACAGCTAATTTTGGTGCAAAGGGTGCTCCTGGCGCTGCTGATGCAAGCAAGAGAGTTACTGCTGTAGTTTTTGGTAAAGCAAGCCCCTGTGTGAGTAGCAAAGCCGCGATCGGTACAATCAGGAAGTTGATTAACAACGAACGTACTATCAAATCTGATTTGCGAAATGTACGCAGGATATCCTCTATCGTAAGTTTAAAGCTAACCGACAGCATTAGGGTTGTAATGAATAATTGCAACAGAAATGTAACTAGCACGAGCAATACAGCATCTCATCTAATTCGCGTTCTTCTCCTGGGAGAGTCTGTTCAATTTCGCCAATTGCGTTGGAATAATCGGATATTAGCTCAGTAATAGTGTCAGAGCTAGACATTACCAGTTCTGCCGGTGTCCCAGATAAAACTCTTTCAAGTTTCTGTTCAAAATTAAGTTTTGCCCAAGTAACAGTACGATATAGACGCTCCGAACCAGAACGTTTAAAAGCACCTTCAACTGCAGCTAGTAGGATTGCTAGAGTAACTACTTCGCCAGTACAAGCATAGAGCCAGCGACTAGCGACACTCCTCTCGGAAAAAGGAATTTTAGAACTAGTGTAGCGAGCGTTAATTTGTTCCACCGCTACTTTTAAGATATCAGCAATTTGAGGTGCTTCCAGACCCTGGCAAATAAATTGGTATAATTCTTCGCTTTTATTGCTGATTTTAGAGCCAATAAACATATTCAAGGTTTCAGTAGGTCCTTCATAAATGCGAAGAATCCTAGAATCGCGCAGAAGTTGAGGTGCAATATTTGTTTCGATATAACCCCGACCTCCTAGCATCTGAACCAGGCTATCAGCCGCTTGCCAGAAGAACTCTGGACCAACTATTTTGCAGGCAGCATAAGCCTCTACAGGAATAGCACATCCGTCATCCAGTAGCTTAGCAATTCGAGTTACTAAGCTTTCAACAGCCATAATACCTTCTGTAATATCGGTCAATTTAGCCAGTGTTACTGGATTTTTTAGCAATTGACCTGTTGATATATTTCGGCGTTTTGCATAACGAAGCATTAATTGAGCGCAACGTTTCATTCCCCCAAGACTAGCTGCTGTAATTCATAATCGCCCGTGCATCATCGCATCTTGGGCAGCTTTCATGCCTACGCCCATTTCACCTAACAAATGCTCTGAATCTATAGAAACGTTATCTAGATAAACAGCATTTTGAACCATACCACGCAACCCCATAGTCAGTGCTTCGGGACCTTGCCGTAGACCAGTGGTTCCTTGACGAACTACAAAACCACTAACTCCTAGGTATTGCCCTTCAGCATCAAAGGTCTGGACAAAAACATTGATTACGCTTGCCCATGCTGCGGAGCCAATCCAGATTTTTGTACCTTGCAATCGCCAACCTCCTTGACTATCGGGTGTGGCTTTTGCGGAAATAGCTTGAGGGTTTGACCCTGCTCCTGGTTCTGTGAGGGCAAAAGCAGCTAATTCTCGACCTGTAGCAATGAGGGGAAGAAGTTCATCTCTGAGTTGATCACCAGCATAGTTCATCAAGGGACGAATCCCAAGGACATTATGAACGCCAACAAATGAGGCCAAAGTCGGATCGATAGCCCCTAATTGCTGTATTACACGCAAAGTATCTTGATTACTCAGACCAATACCACCGTAGTTCGGTGGAACCTGCATCCCCAAGAGTCCACGATTTCCTAGATCGAGCACGATATATGGTGGGATGCAACGGCGTTCATCGATTAGCCGAGAATTGATGCGCTCATTTGCGTAGCTACGAAGCCACTCGAGTAAATCATCAGCACGTGCTTTGCTTTGTTTATCTTGAGATAACATCTGTTAATTGGTTCTTATTCCAAAACTATAACTCTTGACAAATCTTCATGTATTTGTTTTTATTAGTATTTTTATACTTACTTTATAAAGTAGTTTTACCTTCTAATGTAATCAGGTTTGTAGTTAACCCTAAATACCAAGTAATCAGTCGATCTAAGACCAGGTCTGGCAATAGTTTTGATAACCAAATATTGATCTTGGCATCTAATCCGATAACATATCGAGTTTTTGGCCTTTTCTCAATCAGTCTCAAGCTTGGGTACAATTATACCTCACGATCCCATAGCACAAGCGATTGAACAGAGCCAGAGTCAACATCAAAGAAAGCGTAGCCTCCCTACGGATGTAGTAGTTGCCCTGTTAATAGGGATGAGTTTCTGGGCAACTGACTCGATTGTCGATGTCTTCAAAAATCTGATGGCGGGACTGAATGGGACTTGGATTCGTCAGCTAGTCCGTCTAAAAACTCCAACTTCTTCATCAATTAGCGAAGCCCGCCAACGAGTTGGTCCAGCGGTAATGACTCGTTTATTTGAGTTAGTAGCACGTCCGATGGCAACAGTTAAAACTAAGGAAGCTTTCTTAGGTGGACTAAGATTGATGGCAATTGATGGCACTGTCTTTGATGTGCCCGACACCGAAACTAATAGCAGAGTTTTTGGCTATCCAGGAACGAGAAAGGGAACGAAAGCAGCTTTTCCGAAAGCCAGATTGGTGTTGTTAGTTGAGCTAGGGACTCATTTAATTACGGATGCCTTGATTAGTCCTTATCGAATCGGAGAAAGAGTCAGAGCCAGAAAACTCCTTCGTGGAGTTGGACCGGGAATGCTTGTCATGTGGGATAGAGGATTACATTCATTTAGGATGGTGTTGGAAGCCCTTAAGCAAAAATGTCACATTTTGGGTCGTGTTCCTGCTAATGTTAAGTTTGAAGTCGTCAAAATTTTGCCGGATGGCTCTTATCTATCATGGATTGCTCCTGACCGAAAATCCAAGAAGAAAGGAGCTACCCGGAAACCGGTTCGGGTGATTGAATATGTGATAGAAGAAAACGGAGTTGAACAAGTATATCGTCTGATTACAGATTTGGTTGATGTGGATCTATTTCCGGCTCTGTTACTGGCTCAAGAGTACCACTGGCGCTGGGAAGCCGAGAATACTCTTGACGAAATGAAGACTCATCTCAACGGTCGAAAAACGTTGATTCGCTCGAATAATCCCCGTGAAGTTATCCAAGAAATTTATGGTTGGTTGTTAGCACATTATTGCATTAGATGCTTAATGTTTAAAGCCGCCGAAAAAGCTGAAATTTCTCCTTTAAGATTAGGATTTACTGGAACCCTCAGAATAATGCGTCGTGCTGTTCCCTTGTTTCAGCAGGCAGTACCAGAAGAGATAAATTTATTTATGAGCTGGCTAATTGCAGAGATTTTAGATAATCAAATCCCTGCAAGAGAGGGTAGAATTAATCCACGAGTTGTCAAAAAGTCTCGGTCAAAATTCAATGCAGCTAAACCATACCATCGAAAACAAGGAACCAAATTACAACAATTAACCTTCAAGACGGTTAAAGTTGCTTAGATAAACAATGGTTTTGTTCTAACTCTTCAATTAAGTTACCTTATTATCAATTCTTCTGAGTTCTTCTTTCTTAGCCTCTTCTGATAGTTTGACACAAGGAAGGTAAAAATTCAGAATTAATCTGAGCCCTTGTTCGCGTAAATAACACGCGAACAAATACTTCCCTCTTTCCTTAACCGAGCAGTATTGGCCCAGCGCCTCCTAAGCGATGGCCGGATTGCCTGGGAAGTCTACACTGAACCCAACGGGTCAGTGTAGGAGCTGTCACCTAACTTCTCAACAAAAAAACTGATTTTGTTGACTGACTCAATCCTTTACTAAGTTAGACTTAAGTCTTCTTAAGCCATTACTGGGATACCCTCCTGACTACGCGATCGCTGAGTTTTCAGCAAAGAAATATTAGTAGTTAACAAGAAACTGGCAAAGCTAGCAATAGCAATAATTGGAAGAATCGATGTATCAGACAGAACGCTAAGAATAACCGTGCTACTGACCGGTGTTTTGGTGACCGCCACATTCACCGCTGCCATCAGGCAAAGCATAGCAATGGTGGGGTGAATTCCGGGTAAGGCGATGGAGATAGCTAAACCCAGATTGGCACCGATGAAAAATAGAGGAAAGATAAATCCGCCTCTAAACCCACCGTGGAGGGTAAAACTGATCGCAAACATTTTTGCCAAGGCAATCCCTAGTAACATGGTTACCCCCAAAGTGGGACCTTGTTCAATCACTGTTTCAATTTGCTCCTCACTAAAAAATAGGGTTTGGGGAAAGAATACAGCAATCAACCCAATAGATAATCCGCCTAGTGTAGCTAGCAAAATATGGCGATGTTCAATAGATTTAATCCAAGACTTGGTAAAGCGAAAGATATAGATAAACACGATAGCAGCTAATCCACCAGCAACCCCGAGTAATGCACCCTCAATTAAATTTAGCCAGGATAGAGCAGGTAACGTATCAAAAAGGTTAAAGCGGTAAATTCCTCCCACATCTAACCCAGTACCAAAGCGGAAAACAGAGAAGCTAAAAATTGACGCGACAATGGCTGGTACGATGGCTTCATAGTATTCCAGACTCCGGCGGTGGGGAATTTCTAGGGCAAACAATGCCCCCCCGATCGGCGCACCAAAAAAGGCACCAAGAGCAGCACTCATCCCGCAGAAGGTCAATATCCGGATATGGCTGATTGCCAGTTTAAGCTTGACTCCTAGCCAGCTACCTAAGCTACCATTAATCTGTACCAATGGTGCTTCTGGTCCTGCACTCCCCCCAGCGGTGATGGAAATTAGAGAGGTCACAATCATGCCAGGAGTTTGACGAGGCTCCATCCTACCTGGATCGTGGACTTTTTCGATCACCAACGCCATTTCACCGGGTAACCCCAAGAAGTAGAGGGATAAGCCCACGAAAAACCCACCAATGGTAGTGGCAATCCACACATAATTCCAAGAGGGTAGCCAACTCGGGAAATAGGGTTCTAGAAATTCGGGTAACCAATGCCAAACAAAATGCAAACACTGTTCTAGGACAAAATAGTAGCTAGTTGCTACTAATCCGCCAGCAATGCCAATTCCTGTAGCGCAGAGGATTAGCTTGATATAGCCTAGCTTGACGGGTTTATTGTCGCTATCTGATTTTTCCGTCTGATTAGTCCTTTGATTTACTGATGATACTTTAGCCGTCTCTGATGTCATTGTTGTCATGACCCAGTTGTCTTTTACGAAAATTGGTTATTTTTTCATCATGGACAACAAGAACTTAAATAGATAGAGTTACTATGTATGGGGTACATGAAATTAAATTGCTTTTTACATAAAAAATTGTTTAATGTATATTTTGCATAAATTTAAAATGTTTTTTGCATAAAGTAGTTTTCATAACCTTTAAAACTGACTTATCATTAACAATGGAAGCCCTTGGTGAATCAGGGGTGATCGGTTAGGGGAATTTTGCCCTCGTCTAGTCTGATGGTTCAATACCTAACATTGATTGAGGTAAGCCTGACAAGAGTTTGCCTGAGTCGGGGGTGTTGCTACAGACTACAACAAACCCTCCGAGTGCAACTCCTCTAATTGGTAAGCCAGATGCAGCAGCTAGTCCACAACTGCTCGCTTCAAATCATTGGTCTAGCTGCAAAGCACTGGCTTAAGGTTTTAGCTGTAAGCATTCAGCTGTAAAAAAAAAACAAAATTTGGGTTTGAGACGAAACCTTGGAGAGGGTAGCCAATGAGCGTCGGCAGGTTATGAGTAATAGTTTTAAGTCTTTTGTAATAAGGCTACCCTCTCCTACGGTAACTTTAAAGGACAGCAGCTGACAAGAAGTATCCCGGGATTTTAAACTTTATAGTTGGTGACCGTAGTGCTGAAACTTTTAAAAAGCTTTGGAAAATCGTAAAGCGATGCAGCGCGGTCTTGGGGAGGCAGTGCGGTCTTGGGGGTTCCCCCCATGAGCAACTGCCGTGGTTTCCCCCATGAGCGACTGCATCAAGACAAGGCTGGCATAGCTTTTGGTATGTCACTGATAAATATATTGTTTATCAAATATTTATCAGTGACATTGACCATTTAACAAAAAAAAGTTATATGACTAGAATCGAGAGTGAAAATACGAGATTGAGACACTACTTGGCTAGGCTACATCGACGAACTCTGTGTTACTCTAAATCTCAAGAGATGTTGAAGTTATCAATCAGGCTTCTTATTTATTATTTAAAGTTTCATACAATCCCAGTTTTTGCTTAACCATTCTATTATTCAGCAACGCCTGGCGTTTTACCACAGAAGATGCACGAGTCAAACTCAAACACCAAAACCGCTGTTTTTGAAACTACTGATGAAGACTCCTCTGTCTAATGCACTCTTTAAGAGTGGTCATTCCACTACGCCACTCCCTATTCCCTACTCCCTACTCCCTGTTCCCTTCGCTAAATAACAAAATTATAGGCAATCTTACCATAAATCACCACAATTTCAAGTTATCCTTGTTCAAAGATGTGGGATGGGGCGCGGGAAGGGTGGGAATAATGTGCCTCATCAGGATGAGAAACAATATAGTTACCATAATACTTATCATAGTTATCTAGTTATTGCTGGCTTCGTGCTCTGTTAAATCTGACCAAGTCTGACCAATTCTGACTAAGTACGGTTTCAGGTTCTTAGCCAAGAAATTTTTATAATGGTTCATAACTCAAGAGGGAAACCAGATTCCCCTGGTGAAGGGTCATATGCTAAGAGACTTTCAACTGCTGAACTTTGTTGGGTGAGGATTTATGTTAAAAGAGCGTAAACAGCAATTTCGGTTATTGGCTGGAGCCATAGTGTTATTGGTATCAGTATGCCTGGGAGTTGTATTCTTAGGTGTCACCGTAGCAAATCAACTAGAGGAAAAAGAGGAAAACAAGACTGCCAGCCAAGGCTTAACGGAGTCAACAGGCAAATCCGCTGTAGCACGGCTGGTTTCCCTGCCACCTCAACAACGAGCAACTAACCTAGATGCCTTTGCCTCCGGTCCGAAGTCTCGGGAACAGTATCGCGCCCGTTATCTGTTGGCATCGGATTTAATTCAACAAAATCAACCAGAACAAGCCCTAAACCATCTCGAAGGACTTGAGTCAGATTATCCGGTTTTAGCATCCCACGTTGTCCTCAAACGTGCTCAAGCTTACCAAGCCATGGGGGATAGCGCTAAGGCTACAGCAGCCTGGGGTACTATCCTGAAAAAGTACCCCAACCAAGCAGTGGCAGCAGAAGCCCTTTATCATCTAGGCAAATCTAATCCTAAGCACTGGGACGATGCGATCGCAAAATTTCCCAGCCATCCCCGTACTCTAGAAATTGTCCGACAGCGCCTCAAAGCCAATCCCAACCAACTCCCATTACTATTACTCTTAGCCAAGCACACTCCTAAAGCCTTAGGAATGCAGGAGATCCGAGACCGGATCGTTGACAAGTACCCTGAGCAACTCACCCCCGAAGACTGGGAAATGATTGGCACTGGTTACTGGGAAACCTGGAAATATGGCAAAGCTGGTAAAGCCTACGCTAAAGCCCCCCGCACTCCCCGCAATCTCTACCGGGCAGGTCGAGGGCTTCATTTAGATACCAAAGCAACCAAAGGCAAAATCTTTTATCAACAGTTAATCAGCGCCTATCCCAATGCCAAAGAAACCGGATTAGCCTTAAGGCGTCTTGCTAGTATATCTAAGCCACCAGAAGCCTTAGCTTATCTGGATCAAGTCATCCAGAATTATCCCGATGAAGCTCCTCAAGCCTTGCTCGACAAAGCCAAAATCCTAGAAAAGCTCAACAGCAAAGTGTCTGCTGGCCAAGCTCGGAAGTCGGTATTGACCCAATATGCTAGTTCTGATGCTGCGGCTAATTATCGTTGGCAAATGGCTCAAAAAAAAGCAGCAAAAGGCCAGCTACAACAAGCATGGCAATGGGCGCAACCGATTACCACCAACAATCCCGATAGTGACATCGCTGCCCAAGCTGGCTTCTGGGTAGGTCGATGGGCAAGTAAGTTGGGGCGTCCTAATGATGCTAAAGCTGCCTTTGAGCATGTACTAGCTCGTTATCCAGAATCCTACTATGCATGGCGGTCGGCCAACTATTTAGGCTGGAATGTAGGGGACTTCACCTCCGTGCGCTACTTAATGCCAAAAGTGGTCAGACCCCAAGCTAGACCTTTACTAACCGACGGTTCTGCTACTCTCAAAGAACTGTACAAGCTTGGTCAAGATCAGGATGCTTGGGCTCTGTGGCAAGTGGAATTAGGAGACCGTAAGGAACTCAGTGTCTCAGAGCAATTTAGTGATGGTTTATTGCGGCTAGGGATTGGGGATAATCTCAAAGGCATTAACCAAGTCTGGAGCCTAAAACGACGAGAGACTCCCCAAGAACAAGCCGAATGGGCAGCACTGCGTGACGACCCAAAATACTGGCATGCTCTATTTCCCTTCCCTTTCCTAAATTCAATTGTTAACTGGTCTGGTCAACGGGAGCTTAATCCCTTACTCGTAACTGCCCTAATTCGCCAAGAGTCTAGATTTGAACCAGAAATCCGTTCCGTTGCTGGTGCCATGGGTTTAATGCAAGTGATGCCAGCAACAGGTAGTTGGGTTGCCCAAAAAATCCAGTTGAAAGAATACAATCTTAAAAACCCTGATGACAACATTAAATTGGGGACATGGTATCTAAGCTTTACCCACCAACAAAATAGTAATAACTCCCTATTAGCCGTTGCCAGTTACAATGCCGGTCCCGGTAATGTATCCAAATGGGTGAATAGATACGGTTTTAGTGACCCCGACGCCTTTATTGAAAAAATCCCCTTTCGAGAAACCAAAGGTTACGTGAAAACAGTGTTTGGTAATTATTGGAATTATTTGCGACTCTATAATCCTGATATTTCCCGGATGGTAGAAGCTCACGCTGCTACTAAATCCGTAGCATCATCCAATTAATTTTAGGGAGTAGGGAGTAGGGAGTAGGGAGTAGGGAAGTGTGGGGAGATGGGGAGATGGGGAGATGGGGAGATGGGGAAATAGGGAGATGGGGAGATGGGCAAATTTTTTGGTGTTTTGATCAATCACCATTGGTTTTCATATTAATGAGATACAAAGCATTTTTTCCCGATTCCCGATTCCCGATTCCCGATTCCCGATTCCCGATTCCCTGTTCCCTTTTATCGCCATAAAACTGCCCTTTTGTATTCAGAAAATCAGTAACGAATCAATCTACTGGTTACAGTTTTGATATTTGCTATTAACTTAACCGGAGCTACTTTAGGATTGAGATCCACGAGCAGATGGAGGTGGTCACTTTCTCCGTTCAACTCTATCAGGTTGCATTCCCACTTAACACAAGTTTCAGAGCAGATTTGCTGCGCGCCTGTTCGCGCAGCGGAGGCCGTAGGCCACATCAAAATTTGTTGTGATCTAACTTGACGTCTGTTTATCGTCTTACTGTACACCTTGTAATAGTAAGACGATAAACAGACCTGTTTTCTTTTGTATAATTACCTTTCATAACTATAGGATAAATGCTACAATACTAGTATGATAATCACTTACTGCTACCGAATCAAGCCAAGTCCTGAACAAATTGTCACCATGGAACGGTGGCTCGAATTGCTTCGACGCCACTGGAACTATGCATGTTTGACAAAGGCTTGATTGGCTCAATCGGACTCGTTCCCCGATTGATAGGTGTAGTCTGGTAAGTGAGCCGATCGGTGAGATTCCAGAAGAGGTAAATTACTACACTCAACAAACAGCCCTTAAGGAGACAAAACGACTGTTTCCTGAATATAAAAAAATTTATGCAGAGACTCAACAAGTTAATCTGCAAAGGTTAAACAAAGCCTGGGAAAGATGGAGAAGACCTGACGCAAGTGGTAAACGTGGGGGTAGACCTCGCTTTAAAAAAGCTGGAGAACTTAGATCGTTTGTATTCCCTAGGGTCAATAATTCTAAGGCTGGGGCACACTTGGTTGATGGTGTTTTAAAGTTAAGTCGAATCGGGTCAATGCCTGTTGTAATGCATCGACCATTGCCTGTTAGCGAAGCTTGCCCGAAGGGCGTGGGTTTTGTCCTTAAGCAATGCACCATTGTCAAGAAGGCTGATGGTTGGTACTGCTGTCTTTCAATGAAAGACGACACTGTACCTGAACTACTATCCATAGATTCAGTTAAGTCTGCCGTTGGTATTGACGTTGGCCTAGAGAAATTTTTGACCACATCTGACGGAGAGGCAGTACCTATTCCGCAGTTTTACAGGAAAGCTCAGGATAAACTTGCTCAGGCTCAAAAAGTAATGTCGCGCCGCGTCAAGGGTTCTAAGAATTGGAAAAAATCAAAGCATAAAGTAGCTTTGTTGCACCTTCACTTAACCCGTTGCCGGAAGGAATTTCATTATCAGGTTGCTCATTGGCTATGTAGTAAATACGACCTAATTGCTCACGAAAATTTAAACATCAAAGGACTCGCTAGAACTAATTTAGCAAAATCAATACATGATGCGGCCTGGGGAGCATTCTTGGAAATATTGCAAGCAGTGGCGGTTAAACGCGGTTTGTTAGTTCAGGAAGTTAACCCACGTGCCACAAGTATCGAGTGTTTTAGTTGTGGTTCTAGGGTCGAAAAAACTTTAAGCGATTCGGCGAAGCCGACGCTGCGCGAACGCATTCATTGTTGTTCCAGTTGTAAAGTTAAAATTGACCGCGACTGGAACAGTGGTATCAACATTTTGAATCGTGGACTATTGGCGGTTGGACTGCCGCTTAATGGCTGTGGTAAATCGGTACAGGATATCGTTCGCGTAGCGTCGGCATCCGCCGAGGAGCAGCAAGTCTCATTCGTGAGTTTGAGAAGCCCACATCATAATCTTTGATTTGATGTG
>NZ_JAAHHU010001330.1:0-1416 GCF_010672095.1 Moorena sp. SIO3I6
GGTAGAATTCTGGTAACATTGTCTATAGGTAGGTCTTGTTGCAAATTGAGAGACCTACCTTTTTATACCACAAAATCCTACAAACTTTACATACCAAGCATTTCAGACTGTTTCGTCGCCCCCCCAGGAAACTATGGTTCTTCTGGCTACCCCCATCACCCCGGCAACATGAGCTTCACTTCCAGCCTTCCCCAAATGCTTATATTTACTTAGCTTGGGCGTTTCACCTGTGGTTGCAAAGGTGGGCGAACTAGCTTGTAGCTTGTAGTACCAGTAGGCTTTTTGGGTCTGTCGGACTTGATAACGCGCTACCCAAACATCTTCCGGGGCAAGTTCCCCTTGATGCTCAAAGAAATTTTTGTAGGTTTCGAGCCTGGCAATCGCCGTCTGTAAACGAGTTATTCTCTGTAGTTTATCTTGTTGTGACTGACTTGAAACTCTTCTACCCATTGCTCTCAATCTCCATCAGACATCGAACGCGCGATTATAACTCGCGAATCTTGTCAAATTGGGGAAGATTTTTAAGCCGGATTTTTAAGCGTTTAAATAGCTAGTTGACCGTTGAGATAGGCACAACGCAGTTGTCAGATATTAGCAACATTCTCTGGTCGCCATTGGGCTCCGGTTAATTTAACTCGGTGGCTGATTTGTTTGACAGCCGATTCCACCGCTCCGCTCCCAATTGAACAAATTTGTTCCTGTTGGAAAGAGTGATAATTGATTAACCTTTTACGGTGTTTTTTGAGATAGCAAAGAAAGTTAGTTCCTCCCACTGGCTGAACCGACTTCAACAACTTCCGAGCTTCGGATACCTGTCCCTTCCACAGGTAAGCCTCTAACTGTTCTTTGGTAGATTTATTCGTTTGTATTTTATGAAGGTTTTCGGTTAGGTGATACCAGTCCAGGATTTCAATTCGATGCTGCTCTTCACCAATTTCAGCAAAGATGTTCCAGATTCCATCATGTCCGTCTCCCAAGCAGTATAAGGGTGAGGTGAATTTTTGACTGTTTATCCAATCGGTTAAAGAGAGATTATCTTGAAAAAAGGCTCCATAATAAATCCCTGTCTTGATGCAAAGCGCGAGTGGGGGGAACCACGGCAGTCGCTCATGGGGGAAACCCCCAAGACCGCGCTGCCTCCCCAAGACCGCGCTGCATCGCTTGTAAGCGAGCTGTTTTGTATTCTTGCCAACAACTAGGTTCTCCTTTGCCTTCTGTCCTCAGGCGGATTTTTCCTCCATCGACACATACCTCGGATAATCCTTGTTTTACCTCAGGAAGTGGTAACTCAATTTGGTTAACCTTTCGTTCGCGTAGCGTGGCCAAAGGCCAATGATGAGTGGAATGACCAACTTTGAGTCCAGTTAACAGATATAAGTCTTGCTCTGCATCTTGATAAGATTCATGCTTCACTTA
>NZ_JAAHHU010001331.1:0-1413 GCF_010672095.1 Moorena sp. SIO3I6
AGGGAGTAGGGAGTAGGGAGTAGGGAGTAGGGAGATGGGGAGATGGGCAGATGGGGAGATGGGGAGTTTGGTGTTATTGTTGCTAGTCCCGATTCCCGATTCCCGATTCCCGACTCCCGATTCCCGATTCCCGATTCCCGATTCCCGATTCTAAATTCTAAATTCTAAATTCCCAGATCCGCTGTTCCCTATTCCCGATTCCCTATTCCCTGTTCCCTAAAAAACCATAAATATCTACTTAACAAACTATCAATTATGACAAGCATCGATTTACTGACTAATTTGCTAGGTCCCCCTGAAATACGAGGTCGTTTCTATGGGGTGACTATGGGAATAGTGACTAACAATGGCGATGAGGAAAACTTGGGGCGAGTTAAGGTCAAGTTTCCTTGGCTATCCGATAGTGATGAAAGCTATTGGGCTAGGGTATTAACTCCCATGGCTGGTAATGACCGTGGTATTTACTTTTTGCCGGAAGTGAACGATGAAGTGCTGGTAGCTTTTGAACAAGGTGATATTAATTTTCCCTATATCCTAGGGGGGTTATGGAATGGCAAAGATAAACCGCCTGAGTCTCCTGAAAAAGACAAAGAAGATAGTAAAAAAAAGACAATTAATAAGCGTACAATCAAGTCCCGTAGTGGTCATATTATTCGCTTATATGATACTAAATATGAAGAAAAAGTTGAGGTTATTTCCCATAATCAACATACTATCCGTTTAGATGATACTAAGGACAAAGGCAAAATTGAAGTAATTGCCCAAAGTGGTCACACTATTCGCTTAGATGATACTAAGGATAAGGAAAAAATTGAAGTAATTGACAAAACTGGCAAAAACAGCATTATTATTAATACTAAGGATAATTCGATTACCATTGAGTCTAAAGAAGGCAAACTTAAGCTTGGTGGTAAGGGTATCGAAATTATTTCCGAGGAAGATATCAAAGTTACTGCTAAGAATAACCTGGATATGAAGACAGATAAGTCATTTAAAGTTAATGCTAATGGTAGCAAAATTGAAACTAAGCAGGGGATGCACTTTAAAGCTAGTAAAGACGTGAAGATTACCGGTAATACGGTATCAATTAATTAAGCAATCAGCAATCAGCAATCAGCAATCAGCAATCAGCAATCAGCAATCAGCAATCAGGTATCAGCGAATGTGCTACCCACACGCTACGCGAACAGCTTATGGGTTAGGTCCGATGCGTCGTTCGCACAGCGTGGCCAAAGGCCAAAGCCTGTGCCACACTACTTGAGGTGTGCCACACTACTGTTTTTGAATAAAATCAGCTCACCGCTGACCACTGACCACTGACCACTGACCACTGACCACTGACCACTGACCGCTGACCACTGACCGCTGACGGCTAACGGCTGAATACTGTTATCTAAGTTTTATGGAGTATGA
>NZ_JAAHHU010001332.1:0-1412 GCF_010672095.1 Moorena sp. SIO3I6
GATGTAAAGCGCGAGTGGTTTTGGGCTGGTTGATTGACCGAAAATCTGCCAAAGCCAATGGCAGTAAACTTATGCATCGAGTCCGTTTCACCTTGAATTACGACCCTGACCCAGCCATGGCCTGCCGCAAACAACATCAGGTGCCACTCGTGGCGAATTTAATTCTTAATGCGGAAAGCGCACCTAAGTTTTTGTAGTCAACTTTAGCATGCATGCCCGCCCTGCTTACTAAGGGTGGTTAGGGGGGATTCCTCTTGCCTTGCGGGTAGCGCTATATGCGTCTTGACAACCTGGGATGGCGAGGGTGGGCATAGGCATAATCATCATAGAACACAGACAAGCAAAGTATACAGAGCACAATCAAGATTTTTTTCAGTTGTTTCATAGATAGAACAGCTAGTCTAAAACTTTATTCTTGACCGATGCTAATGTAATCACAACTATTATCACAAGTAGTTTATGATATTTTTTTTACTCTATTTTAATGTCCATCAGTAAATAATTGACTTTGTCCTACCTGTTGATTGAAAGGCTAAGCAGTGGATACATAAACCAATTTATCCTCAAACTTACTTAAAAATTAATTAGTCTGACTCGAAGCTCCTGACTGGAAGCTCCTGAATCGGAGGATAGTTGGTTATGTCGAACTGAGGTGATTTTAAATTATTAATTTTTAATTGACGAAAAACACTGATGGTCTATAGATAAATTAGCAGCTAAGATCGATGAATTAACATTCCAGATACAATAGGAGATGACAATGTCTGTACCTACCCGTACTCCTTTACCAATTATCCTAATTCGTGGGTTTGGCGGTCTCAATATTCAAGAGGAACAGCGCTTAACCTATCAGGGCTTTAACCAAGGCACCGTCTATGAACACAAAAAGGGAACAAATGAGATTTATGAAGGATTAATCCTGAGTTTTCTCAAGTCAGACTGGCAATACCAGGATGCCACTAACGTCGTGACCTTTAGTAGTCAGGAGATTGAAGATGAACCAGCCCTGCCTCGGAAACTAAACTCTTTGCAGAAAATGCTCCAGGATGGCAAACCCCTGCCATCATCACTTCAGTGGTTAAAGGATAATGGTATTTTCGATAAATTTAAGCGCCTCAAAGAAGAAACCTATACTCTAAACTATCCAGACAAAACTGAACAAAAAAGATATTTTTCAGGGGATAAAGTAGTCATAAACCCAGAGATGTCAGAATACTTTTTGGAGTCTATCAAAGATCCCTGGCGCTCCATTTGGGTATTTCGCTACTATGACCTAAAAGAGCGTAAATTTGACACCTATGGTAATGCCTTGGTGCGTCTAATCTACTTAATTCGTGAACTAACCGCAAATCAAGCAGGTGTTAAACCTAAGGTTAACATCATTGCCCATTCTATGGGTGGGTTAATCGCTC
>NZ_JAAHHU010001333.1:0-1412 GCF_010672095.1 Moorena sp. SIO3I6
TGATCGCTCTGTCGATCTTCAAAATCAATTAGGTGGAGAAGGGCGTGCTATTCTCGCTTCTTCAACTGACTACTCCTTTAGTCAATTGGACGAACAGCTCTCAATTTACACTCAGTATTTGGTAGAGGGTATTGAAACGGGAGATGCTGATTTGAATGGGGATAGGGTGATTTCTCTGGATGAGTTACATAAGTACATCGAAAAGAGGATTCGAGAAACCCTTCCTGATATGAAGCCTAAAATCTATACTGATCAGGAAGGGTCTAAAATCCACATTGCTAGAGCACCAAGGGATGATCGCCCTGTTTTAGATACGCCTTTAGTTACCCCAGAGGGGATAAATACAAGTTCAAAAGCAGATAATTTTTTAATACTTACCATACCTAAGAAAATGCTATCAAAGCGTGTTCTAGTTATTGCTGTTTTGGCTTCGGTCTTGACCATGTTAGTTGCGGCAGTACCCCTGCAGTGTTGGTATACAAAAATAAAGTGGAATGATGAAGCTCAAGATTGGGTTTTTGAGCAGCTAAAGAAACCTTCGTTTCATAGGCGATGTAAGGCATTAGGGATTGATTTTGGTCCAATTGAGTTTGGTCCATAATAACGTTAATTTTGAGATGATTGTAATTGTTGTGGAATAGTTTTACAAATCTTTTCTGGAAATCCCTTTGAACAATTTCCTAAATTAGAATTGAAAATCAAGAATTTATGATTCTCATAATTGCCTTTAATTTTTATAGAAGATAGATGGGTACTTTTACTATCATCTTCTATAATTTTAACAGACGTGTCTAGTTTAATACATCCTATTTTTCGTGGCGGTTTTTTATGATTTGAGTTTCTGTAATATATGGGTACATCGTATTTTTAACAACCATCATCAAAGTTGATAGTAGTATCATAAAATTTTGAATTATCCTGAGCAACAGCTGTTGTAACTATACCGAGCAGGAGAATAATGCTTACTCCAATAATAACAAGGTAATTAAGTTTTCCTTTCATGACAAAGAGAAGAGTAATGGTTGACTACTATACTCTTCGCTAGATCTAAATTAAATCAGGATATTTGACTAAGAAAGCAATAAATATCTCCAAAAATTCATGAAATGGCGGTAAACTCGCACAAAACAGTGTTTTACACTACTCAATTTTTATGCTAAGTTAATTCTTTGGTTGAAGAAAAACGCAATAGGCAATAGGCAATAGGCAATAGGCAATAGGCAATAGGCAATAGGCAATAGGCAATAGGCAATAGGGCTGGTTGACTGACAAAACTCAACAAGCAGCCGTCTTAAGACCTTACTGTAAACTAAGCGCCGATACCTCTTCTGCTCGTCCTGTTTTCGGGAAGCCATCGCTGGTGATGGGTCGGGTTTCCCACTTAAAATTAGGGTTTCAAACAACTCCCAACC
>NZ_JAAHHU010001334.1:0-1411 GCF_010672095.1 Moorena sp. SIO3I6
TCATCGGTTAGTAAATATAGCACCAGTTCCGCCACCTGCTGATTTTCTGGTCCACAATCTTCCACTACTCCAGTCAAATACCGCGCCATCAATCCTTGCTTTGAACCCCGTTCCCAATAGTGTTCCAAGGTAGTAATACTTTCCGCCTGCAATTGCGCTCCTACTATCTGCAATTCCATGGGACGTACTTCCGAGAACTCCCCAGCTAAATCCTGTACCAATTCTTCAATCAAAGCTGGTTCCAGGTAACAAGACGATTGTTTAGTTACTTGCTCAATCACGGACTTGGCATCATCTCGGGAAAAATTCCCTAGAGGATAGCGCACATGCTTACTCAATATGTCATGGCCAATAATGTCCATACTGGCCATGGGATTAACGCTACCCGACCATGGTGCGCGTTCGCTGAAAGCGGGACGAAGTCCATCGCATTCCAGTAAATAATGGAGATAATCCTCCCGCATCGACAGAATCACCTTCACTGAAGGACTAGTAAGACACTCTCCTAGGAATTCAAAAAATTGCCGTCGCTCAGCTTTATCCAGGTAAACAAAGAAAAAGTCTTCAAACTGGTCAAAAATCAGTACTGTCCGCAAATTGTGCTGTTCATTTTGCCGCAATTGCTGTATAATACTATCTGGACTTTGTAGGGATGTTCCATGGAATGTTTCTATATTTATTCGGTTTAATCCCTCTGCCAATAAGCGTCCCAATTCTTCTACCCAATTGGTATAGACTGCCATCACTACAGGCAACACCTCTTCTGTACCAATCACAGTCTGTTGCAACCCTGGTACTAATCCCCCATTAACCAGAGAACTCTTGCCCACCCCCGATTCCCCATGAATCACAATTAGCTTGTAATCATTGCTTCCAATCCGTTCAAGCAATCGATTGACATCCTGCTGTCGCCCAGACGCTGCAATTTCTAGCGCTATAGTTTATCGATTTTCCTCCTCTAGGGGCGCAAGGCGTTGCGCTCCGATCAAATTTGTTGGCAACCCCACCAACCTTATCCGTTGTCGTGGCTGTAATCGACCAGCACCAATAAACCCTCCCCAACCATACTGTTGCGCTAACGATTGTTGATATTGCTTAAGTTGGAAAGCTTGGAGATACTGCCCCTGCTGGAAATAAAGGGAACGCAATGCCTGCAAAATCCGACTGTAAAACCGAGGATTATCCTCAGGTGCAATAACTCTTGCCTGTTCTAGATGTTGGAGTGCCGCTTCAGGGTGACCCAGCCGTTGCTCAGATTCAGCTAACAGTAGTAGATACAGACTCGTTTGAAGTGAGTGCATGGTCTGGAGTGCATTGTCCTGAATGCTGACTCCTGAGTTACAAGCGTTTTCAGATGAATTGACCTCACTACCTTTAGCTGCAAGCCCCCTAAATCCCCCAATTCTGGGGG
>NZ_JAAHHU010001335.1:0-1411 GCF_010672095.1 Moorena sp. SIO3I6
GCCGGACGAGCCATTTACGACTTAAACAAGCAAGTATATCGAGTCCGGGAACTCTCCCGAGAGCCCTTACCCATGGAACGGTTACGGTTTGCCAATCAGCGAGAAGAAACAGCAACCCGCTTCTTAAATAACAATGCCGTACAAGTAACCTCAGTAAACGACACTCAAGGTACACTCCAGCTACAGGGAAATGTCACAGATAAAAGCAAAACCTATAATCCCGCTTTGACAATTGATCCTGATGAACGTATAATAGCGGCAGAGTGTACCTGTAATTGGTATCAGCAAAATAAGCTGTACAAAGGTCCTTGTGAGCACATACTGGCGTTGCGGATGCAGCACGCTCGTCAGTCTCAATAAATCACGTCCATTCCATCAGTTGGTAAACAGCCTTGCAATCTGGGCGGTGGATCGCCGTCCCTGCGATAAGTTCAACCACGCATCACTAGCCTGCTCGTGACTGTGCGGGCTTTCGGGTGCTATCGCTATTACGGTTTCGTTTTCCTAAAACTAATTAGCGATAGCACCCGAGCCCGCTTGAGTTGAGCAGTCTAGTCCGAGGGAGTTTACGAAGGGGTAACCAACGGAGTGGGCGTTATTTTTTGGCGTTGCTTAATCTCGGAATGGTTAACCAGAAAAAGTAATTTTTTCATATTTGAAATAATAAATAATAAGGGCATTGCTTGATTGAGCAATGCCGATACTTTTCCTCCATCTTGGATAGTGAGTTGAGTAATGGATAGTAAAATTCCCCTCTGTTTTACCTAACACTAATTAATCGAGGTGCCCAACTAACCATAAAAAAACTATTAACAATTAACGATTTAGGATCCCCCAATCTGAATATTGCGCACCCGCACCGGCACACAAGAATGGGTCATTTGAGCAATTTGCATCGGTTCGCCTTTACCACACATATGGGTACCACACTGCTCCCGTTCCGAAGCCACTCCAATGGCATCAACACTATTCCAGAAATCAGTACTCATAGAATGATAGGTGACATCCTTCAGCATGCCCACTACTTTACCTTTCTCCACCTTCCAGAAAGCATCTCCACCAAACTGAAAATTACGTCGCTGCTGGTCAATGGAAAAACTACCTCTACCATCAATTAAAATCCCTTCCTCAGTCTCAGCAATCATTTCTGATAGTGTGGCAGAGTGACTTCCTCCCTCTGCTCCCGGTTCCAACCCTAAATTAGGAATCCGCACCATCGGTACACTTGACCAACTATCGGCGTAAGCGCAACCGTTACTACTGGCATTACCTAGTCGATAAGCCGTTTCCCGGTCAGTGAGGTAGTCTACTAAAATGCCATCCTTGACAACATACCAATCTTGTGCTGGTACCCCCTCATCGTCATAGCCTAAAGTACTACGTCCCCCCGATTGAGTGCGATCGCATTTAA
>NZ_JAAHHU010001336.1:0-1410 GCF_010672095.1 Moorena sp. SIO3I6
TCGGCTATAGATGAAGCTATTCGGACGGTTAAATTTATCCGTAATAGTTGCATCCGTTTGTGGTTGGACAATAAAGGTACAGGGAAGAGTGACCTTAGCCGGTACTCCAAAATACTGGCCAAAGAATTCCCTTTTGCTAATGAATTAAACTCTACTGCTCGTCAGGCTGCGTCTGAGAGGGCATGGTCATCGATTGTTCGCTTTTACGATAATTGCAAGAAGAAGATACCAGGCAAAAAGGGTTTTCCGAAATTCCAGAAACGTGCTCGTTCTGTCGAATACAAAAAGTCAGGATGGAAACTTTCCTCTGACAAAAAATCGATAACGTTCACGGATAAGAAAGGGATTGGAAAACTCAAACTCAAAGGTACCTGGGACTTGTGGCGCTTCGATAAGAAGCAAATTAATCGGGTTCGGATAATCAAGCGTGCTGATGGGTACTATGTCCAATTTTGCGTTGCAGTTAACGTAAAAGAGGAACTACCCCATACTGGCGAAATGGTAGGGCTAGACGTAGGACTTAAGGAATTCTATACAGATTCTAACGGTCACTCTGAACCTAACCCCCGATTCTATAGAAAAGGGGAAAAGCGCTTAAAGTTTTATCAACGTCGGGTTTCCCGGAAAAAGAAAGGCTCATCCAATCGTAGAAAAGCGGTTAATAGACTAGGCAGGCAACACCTTAAAATAAGTAGGCAGCGTGAAGAACATGCAAAGAGACTTGCACGTTGCGTAATCCGGTCTAACGACCTGGTCGCCTATGAAGATTTAAGACTCAAGAATTTGCTAAAAAATCATTGTCTAGCCAAGTCTATTAATGATGCTGGTTGGTATCAGTTCAGGAAATGGTTAGAGCATTTTGGGACTAAATTTGGCAGGATAACTGTTGCAGTAAATCCCGCCTATACCAGTCAAAATTGCTCTGAATGCGGTGAAGTCGTCAAGAAGTCTTTATCCACTAGAACCCATGTTTGTGAATGTGGATGTGAACTTGACAGAGACCATAACGCTGCCATCAATATCCGAAATAGAGCCATAAGTACGACGGGGCACGTCGGAACTTGGGTCATAGACCCGTTCGCGTAGCGGAGGCCGTAGGCCACGCTACGCGAACGGGTTCCCCGAAACGCTTCAGGAGATTTGGCCTCTACTCTTTCTGGTTCCGGCCTGATTGAGCAAGTCGAGTCGTTGATAGAGTGCGGCTTGTTCTAGGTAGGAGCCTTCAGAAACTGGAGGGGTATGACTTAGGGAATTCGCGGGTAAAATACCCGAATTCTAACTGCCATAGGAGTTGTGCATTTGCTGCCACTCCCTACTTCCCCGCGCTGGGGGGGTAGCCTGCAAGCTGTGATTGACCGAGCCGAGCAAGAGGTCACCGCCTTAGGGTCTGGTGGAGTCGATGGGGTGATT
>NZ_JAAHHU010001337.1:0-1409 GCF_010672095.1 Moorena sp. SIO3I6
TATGATATTCTTATCGGTGGCTTAGGTCAGGATACCATCGTAGGTGTCGATCCCACCAGTAGCAATCCAGGTATTAATGAAATTGATACCTTAACCGGAGGAGCTGATGCTGATACATTTGTGCTTGGAGATAGCACAAATCCTTACTATGTCGGTGGAGGACTGAGTGATTACGCTCTAATTACGGATTTCGTATCTGGTACAGATACAATTCAACTCCATGGGAATGTAGCAGACTATAATTTCACTCCAGTTGCTGCGCTTGGAATTACCTTTATCAGTTATATCAATCCTCCTGCCCCGGATCCTATTGCTATAGTTTCTGGTATCATTGCCCCAGCGGATCTGATCTTTGTCTAACCACTAGTACACGGTGGCGGAAATAACTGACCAGTTAAAATCTCTTTGATCTGGTTTGTTTCCTGTTTTTCCTCTGTTTTAATCTGTTGGTGGGCAGTGCTTAGCCATGGGCTTTGGCTTGGTGAATCGGTTTGGTTCACTGCCCACCCTACATCAACCGTGATTAATCCTTTGGTGGGCAGTTTCAAGTAATTTTATCGCCAGCTTGGTGAATCGGTCTGGTTCACTGCCCACCCTACATAAACTAAGTGGGATAGGGGATGCGTGAGAATGCGATCGCGCTTCTTGGTGAATCGGTTTGGTTCACTGCCCACCCTACATCAACTGTGATTAATCGTTTGGTGGGTAGTGGCTAGCAATGCGATGTTCCGTTCGCGCAGCGTCTGGCACTGCCAGTAAGGAACCGCTTCGCGATCGCGCTTCTTGGTGAATCGGTCTGGTTCACTGCCCACCCTACATCAACTGTGATTAATCGTTTGGTGGGCAGTGCCTAGCAATGGGCTATGGCTTGGTGAATTGGTCTGGTTGACTGCGGACCCTACATCAATTGTGATTAATCCGTTGGTGGCCAGTGCCTAGCAATGCGATCGCGCTTCTTGATGAATCGGTCTGGTTGACTGCGGACCCTACATCTACTGTGATTAATCCGTTGGTGGGCAGTGCCTAGCCATGGGCTTTGGCTTGGTGAATCGGTTTGGTTCACTGCCCACCCTACATCAACTGTGATTAACCGGATTGGTGGGCAGTGCCTAGCCATGGGCTTTGGCTTGGTGAATCGGTCTGGTTGACTGCGGACCCTACATCAATTGTGATTAATCCGTTGGTGGGCAGTGCTTAGCCATGGGCTTTGGCTTGGTGAATCGGTTTGGTTCACTGCCCACCCTACATGAACTAAGTGGGATAGGGGATGCGTGAGAATGCGATCGCTTTTAGCGGCTCCTAGGTCGCATCGCGTAGCGTGACCTACGGTCAATCGCGTTTTCACCAATTGCCTGATTCACTGATCTGATTCACTCTATACCCCAAGTTATGACTTTTGTCAATCACTT
>NZ_JAAHHU010001338.1:0-1408 GCF_010672095.1 Moorena sp. SIO3I6
AGGAGAGACATTTGAAACGAAGTATTAGAGAATTTGAAGCCAGTGATATAGACTTAATGATCAACTATTTCCTAAATGCTGACCATGAATTTCTCAGGGGAATGGGGGTAGAGCCAAGTAAACTTCCAAATTCGGACAAGTGGCGTCAAATACTGCTTGAAGATTTTGAACGGCCAGTAGAACACAGCAGATTATACTACCTCATCTGGGAAATAGACGATACTCCTGTTGGGCATTCTAATCTCAACAAAATTATCTATGCTCAAGAAGCATTCATGCATTTGCACCTTTGGCAACCAGAGAAACGAAGAAGCGGGAATGGCACATATTTTATTAACGAATCAATTTATTGCTATTTCACTAAATTCCATTTGCAAAACCTGTTTTGTGAGCCTTATGCTCTCAATCCAGCTCCCAATAAAACCTTACCTAAAGCTGGGTTTGAGCTTGTTAAAACCTATGAAACTACACCAGGCTTGATCAACTTTA
Organism: Moorena sp. SIO3I6; assembly: GCF_010672095.1. Classification (NCBI taxonomy): domain Bacteria; kingdom Bacillati; phylum Cyanobacteriota; class Cyanophyceae; order Coleofasciculales; family Coleofasciculaceae; genus Moorena; species Moorena sp. SIO3I6. The sequence goes on from NZ_JAAHHU010001338.1 coordinate 490, forward strand.
ATCAAACAGTAAATCGTTGGATACTAACTAAAGAAAAGTGGCTGCAGAAATCACAGCAATTAGCAAAGGGAACAGGGAGTAGGGAGTAGGGAACAGCGGCTCTGGAAGGACTAGAGAATATGGCATCAAAAATTAATTATCACAATTCCTACACGGATTGCTATATTACCCATTAGGATATTAGTAATCAAAAGGAATTGAGCTGACTCACAAATTTAGCTTAAACCTTAAACCTGTAACCTTCAACCAAACAACCTTGGCCAAAAGGCCACGCTACGCGAACAACCTTGGCCAAAAGGCCACGCTACGCGAACAACCAAACAACCTTGGCCAAAAGGCCACGCTACGCGAACAACCAAACAACCTTGGCCAAAAGGCCACGCTACGCGAACAACCTTGGCCAAAAGGCCACGCTACGCGAACAACCAAACAACCTTGGCCAAAAGGCCACGCTACGCGAACAACCTTGGCCAAAAGGCCACGCTACGCGAACAACCTTCAACAACATATCAAACACCAAAATAAGCCGGTTCATTCCCCGGCTTCCACTTAATATTGCAACCAATACTAGGCTTTTGCTCAGAATTCACCGGTTGCGACCCTAGCACCGCATCAATAGCTGCTCGTAAATCCTTACCGGTAACTGGTATCCCATTACTAGGACGACTATCATCCAATTGACCTCTGTAAACTAGCTCTTGGTTAGCATCGAATAGAAAAAAATCTGGGGTACAAGCAGCTGTATAAGCCTGAGCAGTTTCCTGAGTTTGATCATGACAGAAGGGAAAAGTAAATCCCAGCTCCTGAGCCATTTCCTTAAGTTTATCGGGAGCATCATCTGGGTAATTATCCGCATCATTAGCGCTAATCGCCACCATACCGAGATTAGCATCGGCATAGTCTTTCCCTAGCTTGGCCA
>NZ_JAAHHU010001339.1:0-1407 GCF_010672095.1 Moorena sp. SIO3I6
TAGTCCCGCAACTAAACCCCAATAAATAGGTATAAAACAGTATTTAACTGTATAAAACCGACATTGACATTTTGCTAGCGCTAGAGTACACTTAAGATGTAGGACACAGTCAGTTAACAATGCCAAGAAAAGTAGGAGCAACAAAGAAAATATCGACTCAGGTTGTCCCCGTAGTGGGGATGACTAAGTCGGTAGAGTTTGAGTTGTTGCAGGTAATGAAAAAGTTAGGAATTGTCAGGTCTGAGTCTTACAATAAACTAGGCAGCATTAACCATTGGGGACTGGACTGGAAAAAGGCCATCCCGGAAGTGAAGAGTTTCAGGACTCCCGATACTCTGGGATTGCCTGCCAAGTTGATGGATTGGACTGTAAACGATGTAGCGAAGGCTATCACAGCGAGCCAAGCAGCTTGTATCGACGCCGTTGTCAGAAAAATTTATAAAAGGTTTCCTGGGAAAGACAATCAAAAGACAAGAAAGGAGCTTTGTAAACAGCTTAAGACCTTGGCTTTTCTGGAGAACCCACTGCTGCATAGGCTGGTCAGAAAGGAGTTTAAAAGGGGTCATTCCTGGGTCAAGAACCAGATAGTCTATCAACAAATAGGCTATAAGTGCAGGAGGCTCTCCCGTAACACTTATCAGCTAGAACTAGCTGGATTAAGAAGAGGAAAAAGAAACAGAATAATCGTCAGATCTAATCGCAAAATAAGTGGGCAGATTAGATTAATCTACAATCAAACTCTACAAAGATTTGAAATTCACTTCTTAGTAGATTATGGAACAGTGGAAGTACCCGCTAACCGCCACCCTATCGGGATAGACAAAGGGTACACAGAGGCTTTATATGATTCAAATGGCCAAGCGCATGGCAAAAATTTGGGCAAAGCGGCTACCAAAAAGTCCAATCGCATCTGTGCCAAGAATCGTAATAGAGGAAAGCTTTGGGCGATACATAGAAAGTTAGAAAAACTTGCTCCAGCAAAATCTGCTCGTATCCTTAAAAACAACCTAACTAGAAAAACAGAAAACAAGCGATACAGACAGAACCAAGCCGAACTAACTGCCATAATAGGAGCGGCCTCCAAGTCTCTTTTTAATGGTGAATCACTCTTAGTTTTTGCGGAAGATTTAACACAACCAATAAAAAATAAACGCCAGTCCAAAGCCATGTCCCGTAAGCTTAATAGCTGGATGAAAGGGAAAATGCGGGACTCCTTACAGAAATGGGCTGATTGGACTGGGTCGGTTGTTACGGAAGTTCAGCCTAGCTACACGTCGCAAGTTGACTCTGTTACTGGAACCCTGTTGGGGGAAAGAAACGGGGACAATTTTACCAGGTTTAATGGGGTCGTGTTACAGGCTGACTACAATGCTGCCAAAAACATACTTAATCGAGGTACGGATAAGG
>NZ_JAAHHU010000134.1:0-14612 GCF_010672095.1 Moorena sp. SIO3I6
GGCCGATCGGCAAGCCGCTGAAGCCAAATTTGGATTCTATCCAGATTTAGAAGCTTTGCTTGCCAGTTTACGGGCAGCAAAATCTATTCAAGATTGGCCGGGATACTTATCCTTATTCAAGCCAGACAGTAAGATTCAAGCTGAAGTGTTACAAACTTTACGAATGGCATTATATTCAACTAGAGAATATAACCGCAGAGAAGTACCTCAAGGTTTTGAGAAGATGTTTTTTAAGCCTGATGGTACGTTAATGATTGCTACAGCAGAGGATGGTACTGTCCGCTTACAAGACTTCAAAGGCAGACAACAACCCAAAGTATTTTCAGGACATGAGGGGGACGTAGATCTTGATGTTAGTCCGGATAGTCGCTTATTAGCAACAATTGACCAGCAAGGGACTTTTCGCCTCTGGAACTTAGAAGGAAAACAGGAAGAGCCACGTCAGCTTACAGACTGTATTTCAGGGTTTACATATACTGATTTAAATCTATCTCCTACTGGTTTCGGTGTATATGACAGAGGGATCAGTTTCAGTCCTGATAGCAAGAAGCTTCTAGCCTATTTACAAAGGGTAACTGAGAAGGGCAATTCCAGTACTATCTGCCTGTGGGAAACGGGAGATAAACCGAAGCTATTGAAACAGGAAGGCAATTTCTATAGTATTAGCTTTAACTCCAATAACCAGCTAGTAGTAGCTAACCAATCTGGCAATACCCTCAGCTTGTCGGACTACAGGAGTCGTAATCAGTTGGCAGAGTTTAAAAATTTTAATCAGGCACCCTCTGGATATCTGGCTTTTAGTCCTACACTCTCGGGAAATCTGGTTTTTAGTCCTATTAGTCCTAATGGTGAATACTTAGCAGGATTGTTTGGAGATGATGTAAGCATTGCCTACTTTCGTAGTTTAGATAGCGAATATTGGAAGGAGTTTAAACCCATAAGTAGAGCTAGCAGTATCATTTTTGATACCGAAGGTCGTCTGATTATTGGGCAAGAGGGTGAGGGTATTATTAGTGTTTATGATGAACCATATAAGATTAATGACTCTTTGTCAGACGCCTTGGAATTTGAACTGAAAGGGCATCAAGGTGGTATTCGTGAGGTGATTTCTAGCTCGTCGAACGGCAGACAACTTGCTAGTTTAGGTGATGACAATACCCTGGTCTGGTGGAAACTAGATAAGAAGCCATTAGAGGAGTTAGAGCTAATTCCGAATTTAAAAAGTATCAGCATCAGCCCCGATGGTAAGCAACTAGCTGTTGTCGGAAGTGATGACACTATTCGTCGGTTGGATTTGACTGGTAAGGTGTTGAAGCGATTTCCCGATCTTAAAACAAAAATAAGGCAAATCATTTTCAACCCTGATGGTACACAATTGGCTGGAGTTGGTAAAGATAATAGGATTCGCTTATTGGATTTGAATGGCAATCAGTTGTATAAATCTAAAAATTTTAATAAAACAATTAGCCAGCTTCTTTTTAGCCCTGATGGTACACAATTGCTTGTTGTGGAGAACGATAGTACTGTATATCCGCAGGGTTATGATGATAAGAATACTAGTACTCTCCATCGGTTGAATTTGAACAGTAAAATCTGGAAAACTGAACCTAAGCTATGGGGTGAAATCGCTTTTAGCTCCGATGGCAAGCTGTTAGTGGCGCAGAATGCTTTACCTGATCACTATGTAGAGCGAGGTAATATCTTTTTAAAAGAATTGGAGTCTGGTCAGGAATTAGTTAAGTTTAAGAGTGCTAATCCCAGGTTTGATAGTGATAGTATCGGTTTTAGTACCCAGGGTGGCTTAGTGGTTAGTGCGGAGCGGCGTTATTTGGAGGATAATGGTTCTCATATGGAGGAGAAGGGTTATACCTATGTATGGGATATGTCAGGAAAATTATTGACTGCTTTCAAAGATGGGCATCAAAGTAAAGTTAATGAAAGTACAGTTGATGTAAGTACAGTTACAAGTATAAGTCTTAGTGCTGATGGCAGTTTATTAGCCACTCTTGACAGATCCGGAAATGCCAAGTTATGGCGTATAGGAGGATTGGATGAACTAATAGTCAAGGGTTGTAATTGGGTCCGAGACTATTTGGAGACGAATCCCAATCTTGACGAGAGCGATCGCAATCTCTGCAAAAATTGATGGCGTTGCTGATTTTGGGTATGCTTTCGCCCCCCTAGCCCCCCAATTCTGGGGGGAACAAAACTCTCAAGCGATGCAGCGCGGTCTTGGGGGTTTCCCCCATGAGCGACTGCATCAAGACAAGTCCCCCAAAGTTGGGGGATTTAGGGGGCTGTAATAAAATCAGATAATCGCGCATTCATTCCTTAATTCAGCAACGCCGGCCTATATAGGGTTTATAAATGAAATGAAACAGCCCTACCCTTATTAAGGGGAACCAACGGGGGATCTCAATCAGGGATTAACAAAACTGAAATGCGACATTGGAAAGTATTATCCCGATTTATTCTATTCATCCTCTCAGCAGTTATCGTACTGCTGAGCTCTGCCCTACCCAATAGTCTTCTTGCCTCTCAAGCTGCTAGTCCTCTTGCCCAAGTACGCATCAAGACCGAAACCGTAGTAGGTCAGCAGGATTTTTTCCGAGTTGGCAAATCCCACAAAGGTCGTTGGTGGTTGATTGACCCCGATGGCAAACCCTTCCTTTACCGGGGTGTCACCTCCGTCAACTTTGGCTATCCTGATCCCTATGTTCCGGTTGTCGAGGATAAATATGGTCAAGACCCCGCTGCATTTCGGGAAGCTACCTTTGAGCGGCTGCGGAGCTGGAATTTTAATGCCCTAGGAGCATGGACACCACCTCAATTGTGGGATCAGGGTATGCCCTACACGGTTATCCTAAATTTCGTCAAAGCTGCTCCAGACAGCGAACTTAGGGTTGATGACAGGAAGCTAAAGTTACCCGATGTGTTTGATCCGAAATGGATTGAAGGGATTGATGCTAAAGCTAAGGAAATCGTAGCACCGGTGGCAAGTAGTAAGCTGCTAGTGGGATATTTTACTGACAATGAACTCAATTGGGCACACGCTGAAACACCAGACCGAAAGGTTAACTCAGAGTTGTTGCTCACCAATAACGCTAAGGCATCTTTACTGCAATTTTGCCTTAGCCTCAATCCAGAAAAACCCGCCTATAGTGCTGCTTGGGATTTTGTTTTAAAGCGCCATGGTAATAGTTTAGAGCAGTTAGCAAAAGATTGGCAGGTCCCTATTGAATCTAGAGACACGATTAAAGAATGGACTAAGACAAAACAAGGGATTGTTTCTAAAGGCTACTTAGTGGATCAGAATGGGTTTCAAGCAGAATTTGCTCGACGCTATTTTCAGGAAACTGCAGCAGCAATCCACCGCTATGACCACAATCATTTAATCCTGGGATGTCGGTTTGGGGCACCTCCTTCTAATGCTGTATTTTCCGCCATCAAAAGACCTTGGGTAGATGTAGTATCTGCTAACAATTATCGCTACAACATGTATGAGCGGATAGACCTATACTACCAAGCTACAAAATTGCCAGTGCTCAACACTGAGTTTAGTTGGGGACACACCAGGTTTACTCAACGAGCCTTACCCGATGAACCAGAAGACGGGTTTTCCGAAAGGTCACGGATGATGCGTAATGGCGCTAAGTCCTTAGCCAGGGCTTTGACTCATCCCGCTCTTGTCGGTTATACCTGGTATCGTTGGGTAGATTTGCCCGGTCATACACCCCCGATTAGTTTTGGTCTGGTCAATCTTGAGGATGATCCCAATCTCTCCCATACAACCTTACTCAAGCGATTGAATGCTAGAGCTGATGCGATCGCGACTACAGCAAAGGGAATAGGGAACAGGGAATAGGGAACAGGGAGTATGGAGTAGCGATGCAGCGCTAATCGCTGATAGCTGATAGCACCTCAAGTAGCGTGCGCGTAGCGCTAATCGCTGATAGCTGATAGCTTACGGCGGTTTGCATAACTATCAAGTACACAGAATTTTATCCTTCTTCCCTCTTCCCTGCTCCCTGCTCCCTGCTCCCTGCTCCCTGCTCCCTGCTCCCTAAAATCCCGAACTTTGTACCTCACCGAATTGCAAACCTCTTTCACTACTTAGTTGCTGTAATAAAAACAAAACGGTCAGGAAATTCAAGGATAGATTGTTGAGCATATTTTTCTGAGATTTCTGCTAGACCTTCCTGTAACTGTTGATCATCAAATAATGACAGTAAGGACATATAGCGATTTGCTACCATTTTCAAGTATTGTTCTTTAGGAATTGACTGAAGATATTCAACAAAATCAACTGAGACGTTGAAGCCGACTTTTTCAAGTAAACTAGTTAGATCGTTATAGTTAGGCTGCCTTCTTTCATATCGCTCTAAAGCTTTCTTGAATAAAGGATACTCAATAGTAGGAGGCAGAAGGATTAGCAAGAAAATTACTCCACTAGTTAGCTTTTGAAACAAACTACTAAATAGTAATTCTTTATTGTCTATATGATGAATTGCTTCCTTCATATAGACCTTATTATAACCTGAGGTTTCAGAAACAAAAGTAATCGCATCTACTGCCCTAATTTGGTATTGAGGGCTTAAGGGGATTTGTGAGAGCATTTCTTCAGAAGGATCGACGCAGATAATCGGATTATCTAACTGTATTTCCTTCGGAATTGATTGGCTAAAAAGTCCTGTACCGCAGCCTAAATCCACAAGACTATCTGTTGAGGTTAAGCGTAAATATTCAATGATTTTTAACCCCATAAATCTAATGTAGTCTTCTGAGTAACTCCACAAATCATCATAGATACTCCCGATTCTTTTATAGTGTTTTTGATTCGAGCTACTCATGGCTTTAATTGCTATTGTTATTTATGATTATTATTAATATAGCGGTTTTCAATTGGTGAAGTACATGTTTTTAGGTAACAGGGAACAGCGGATCTGGGAAAAAATCCTGTGGAATAGGCATCTTGCCTGTTCGGCGATCTTTTGGCGCGGGCAGGATGCCCACTCTACCCGTGGAATAGGCATCTTGCCTGTTTGGGGAATAGGCATCTTGCCTGTTTGGCGATCTTTTGGGGCGGGCAGGATGCCCACTCTACTCCTATTCATTGAAAGATTCAGCAACGCCCGAAATCTAGTTAATCAACAGCAAACTCAGTGTATTGGCGCATGTTGGGGGAGTGGAAGCCAAGGACAATATCCTCAGCTGGAACACCCAGTTCAAGCAATTGGGTAGCAATGCCAATTTCGGTGCCATCATGCTGAATCCAGATTTTACCATTTTTGATATCTAAGTGGAGGCTACAGCCGTGGGTGCGACGGTTATCTTTCCAACCCGTGTGCAGTAACAGATAATGATCTCGTTCGGTGTCCAACACTGCTTGGGTTTCAATTTCCGGGAAGGTGGGTTTGCGATTGGCTCGTTCTAGAAGTAATTGCTGAATCCATTGACGATATTGTTCTACAGATTCTTCTACAGCCATTGCCGAATAACCTCCTGAGTTTGGTCATAGATGAGTAAATTGATTTGAGTCTTATCAATGACTGATCGTACAAAACGTCGTTGGAAAAAAGATTGGTAAATTGTTTCAGGAATGGCAAGGTAAAGATTACGTTGGGCATCAACTTCATTTAGAGCAAATTGATAGTTGATGCATTGCCCAAGGGCCGTATGAAAATCGGATACAACGGATCGACCAATAAAACTTTTGATTTCCACAGCAATTTTTTCTCCTGCTCGTTCTGCAGCGATTAGCTCTGCAGCAAGATCAATTTCAAAATCGACTCCCCCAACACTCAGTTGATAGGGATCGGCAGTAATTACCCAGTTTTCTTTTTCTAGGGCAGTTCTCACTGCATTGTGGAAACGATCCTTTGCCATGAGCTTTTAAAAGAAACAGGAAGCTTTTCTGGTAAGATTATATGCTAGAGCGAATGTATTTATCATTCCTTGGGTGATCGCACCACCAAACCTTAGTCTGAGATAGTTCACCGGTCTAGTGGGATATCTTCATACACGAGTGCGATCGCAAACTCAAAACCAACGCTCTCCAGGGTGATCACATCTCCAGCTTGGTATGCCGTGTATAGCCACAACCGCCCTTCGCCCCTCCGGTAAATCTCGACGTTGATCTCGGTAGAGCTGATCAGGACGTATTCTTCTAGGCTGGGTAGAGTGCGATATTCTTTGAACTTTTTCCCCCGATCGAGAGCTTCTGTACCGGGGGAGAGCACTTCAACGATAAGTTTTGGATATTGGATCGCGTTAATCGCTATTCTATCTCGCTGATCGCAGCTCACCACCACATCTGGATAACGGTAGATAGATTCGGTAACCTTTACTTTGGCATCAGCAATATTGATGCGACAGCCTTTGGGACGAACGTGGGGACGTAGCGCAGCTAGTAGATTAATCGCAATATCGTTGTGGGGGATGCTGCCACCTGTCATAGCGAAAATGTCACCATTAATAAATTCGTATCGAAGTTCCTGATGTGGTTCCCATTCCAAGTAAGCTTCGACAGTCATTTTCTGGGACTGAGGATTGGCAATCATGGCAGAGTCTATGAATTACGTAGCTGGCCTTAGCATCGAGAACAAGTTTTAGATGATAGATACCACTGGTTCATATAAGTTACAACTTTACCTTACAACAGGGAGAGTCAGTACTAGACACGACATGGTTGATGTTTACTTCCAAGTAGAGACTTAATATTGAATTTAAGTGGGGTGGGTAAGTTTTGCCCACTCTACCGAAAAAACCTACTTTCTTCTACTAAAGAACCCTGGATCAAAGGGCCAGTGTCAGTCCTGTGTGACCGGATGTCTTGACAAGAATAGATAAGCGATCGCGAATAAAATTCCCAACGCCATCATCGTGGAACCAGGTTGGGTGCGATTCCTTGATCGATAGGCTACACTAACGTGCAAAAATCAATATACTGGGAATTAATGATAACGTTTAGGGATGATAACGCCAAAACTGGATAACCATATAACCATATAGGTTTATGAAACTTCCACAGGATGCCATCATTGCAACGGCCAAACTTACCAGATATTTGTTGGTTTGGCGTGATAACGATGATAAGTCAAAATTTTTAGCTCAGGCAGGCTATAGTCAAGAGAACTGGCAACAGTTAGAAATAGATTTGCGTTCCCAGATTTTGCCATTGGATGCGACTTTGAGCGATGAACCCAACCGATTTGGCGATGTTTATACCATTCGGGGCATTTTAGTAGGACCAAATGGAGTTGAACTAGACATCAAGACAATTTGGATGGTGGAGCATGAAACTCAACAGACAAAGTTTATCACCCTGTACCCAGATAAGGAGGCTAGATAATGGCATTTGAGTTATTTTCACGGGTGGCTCTGCGGGAAGATTTTCCCAAGCATAAGTTGCAGCAAGGGGATATTGCAACGATTGTCGATCACCATCCAATACAAGACGGAGAGGATGGTTATAGTCTGGAAGTTTTCAATGGGATCGGGGAAACGATCGCCGTTTTAGTGGTTTCAGAGTCACAAATTGAGTCATTAATGAAAAATGAGGTTCTGCATATCCGAAGATTGGATGAAGCCGTTTGAACCTACAACCCATCTATCTGATCAACGCTCAACCCCGTATATTGTGCAATATCCTTCAGGGGTAACCCTGCGGCCTTCATCTGTTTAGCAACGCCTGTCATAGAACACTTCACACCACTGATTTTTTAGTTCCATCACTGTATGGCGGGTGCGCTCACCCCACCGCAAACTCGGTATACTGCCTCATGATGGGTGCCTGATAGGCCAAGACAATATCCTGCTTTGGTACCCCTAGCTCAACTAACTGATCTGCGATCGCAATCTCCGACCCATCATGCTGTATCCAAATCTTGGCATCTTTAATATCCACATGTACAGAACAGCCATAAATACGTGTGGTGTTATTTTTCCAACCGGTATGAACCATTTGGTAATGATCCCGTTCCGTATCAAAAATGAGCTGGGTTTCGATGGCTGGATTCGCCGACTTAATACTGGCGCGTTTTTTAAGCAAGTCCTGAATGTGCTGTCGATATACCTCTAGTTTATCCATTGATTAATCTTTGGTTGCGAAATATCATAAACTACAATAGGAACCTGATTACACTTGATCGACTTTTGTATAAACGGATAACTTAAAAAACCACTGTAAATTTACTTTTAGTTATTAACTTCATCAGTTACTTGCTCCTGGAAAGAATTAGAAGCAAAAAGACCTCGTCCCACTTTCTTCCATCTCCCTTCTTTTACACCTTGATGCAATTGGTTAGCTAAGGAGTTTGTAGCACGGAGTTGTTCATGCTCAGATTTGGCATCAAAGAGTCTGCTGGCAATCTGTTTTCGGTTAACCGGAGCCGCGAATTTATCTAAGATAATCTCTACCGCTTCCCCGAATGTTTTACCTCTAAATTCTGGATATAACATATCTCTGGGATTGCGCTTGTTACCCTCCTCATCGTCTTGGTTTTCCCTTTGGTTTTCTTCAAAGGATTCCTCTTCTAATTCCTCATCAACAAAAGTTACTTGACCGACATTGCCACTTGAATTCACAGTGGGAGCTTGTTCAGATAAATGATTAGCATTAACCTCAAGTTCCCGGAAAGCACTCGATATTTCCGCTGCAATATCATCGTTTTCCGCTGCAATATCATCGTTTTCCGCTGCAATATCGTTGCTGGATAGTTCGGCTTCAAGCTTATTCTGATAATAGGCAACGTTTGCCCGTTTTTGCTCCACTAAAGCCTTTACCTCAACCAGGTTTGCTTCCGCTTCAGTAAGTTCTCGCTGGGTTTGTTCTAGCTGAGTTTTGATCCAATTAATATGGTCTTCTTGAGCAGATTTAAGATTCATGGTTGTCAGTTGCATGTCTTGTAAATCAAGCTTTTACGGAAAGTATAGCAGTATTTTTTTAGTTTTGCCATCCAATCGAGTTAAATTTTATTAAAAAAAACTTTTTTTTTTGGTTTACTCAATCCCTTAGTATCCTTCTGTAATAATCCTGCTAAGGAAAGGTTTTCACAGCTACAGGACTTAGGCAAAACTTGTAAACCAACCCTATAACTACTAGGATGCATTAATAAAAACTGCTACAGCTATGTAGATTTACTGGGCAACTCCTGACTATCATGAGTATCTAATAGGATTGTGACTTATACCCCCCATAACTTTAAATTTAGCTTTAATTTAGCTGAACTAGTTAATTTTTGCTATAACTTAAAAAAAACTGTTTTCAGAGCTGCTGTTACTTTGTAACAAAATTAATCTCCCATCTAATTTTTTATAGTTAATATCAGCTATATTAATAAACCTGATTTTTTCCTGAGTATCAGCTAATATTAAGCTGAAAATACCCAAAAAATATTCTTATTAAATTTAAATTAGTTTCACTAGCTTTAGCTCCTAAAAAGTATTGTATGATGATCATCAACAAGCAATTGATACTGCAATTGTTTGTTGGCCACTCTCTAGAAAGCTGATCGCCCTAGGCTCAAGGCTGAATCCATAACTGGCCTCAGCCGTCAGCCGTCAGCCGTCAGCGGTCAGAAGTCAGCCGTCAGCTGAGGTAACAGAGATTAAACCAATGTAGGGGATAAGCTGATAGCACCTCAAGTAGCATCTCAAGTAGCGCATTAGCTGATAGCTGAAGGCTGAATGCTTACCTGTAAAGTTATAAACTTTTGTTAATTTCATCACCAAACAAGCCATTTAAGATAACCAGAATCTCTAGATAATTTGATTACTATGTCTCAAGTTGAATTGCAACGGTCCCAACTCATGATAAGTACAAGAAGAAGCAGTCAATTTCATCCCCGAAAGGTCATGAAGGGTTTCAAGTTAGTTTCATTAACATTACTGGCAATGGTGATGGTACTGGTGGTACACGCTGAGCCGAGTTTCGCACAGGAATCCGCTAGTAGTGGAGGATTCAATCCTCAAGAACTACTGCGCAATGCTTTGCAGTGGATTGATAGTCTTGGACCCATCGGAGCGATCGCATTTATCGCAATCTATATCATTGCTGCCGTAGCATTTTTGCCTGGGTCCATCCTTACCCTAGGGGCTGGGGTAGTATTTGGTGTTGTCTTAGGCTCAATCTATGTGTTCATCGGAGCCACTATCGGAGCCACGGCTGCTTTTCTGGTTGGGCGTTATCTAGCTAGGGACTGGATTGCTCAAAAAATTGCCGGAAATGACAAGTTTAGTGCCATTGATGAAGCAGTAGGTCAGGAAGGATTGAAAATTGTGTTCTTGACTCGACTCTCTCCTGTATTTCCCTTCAATCTCTTAAACTATGCCTATGGTCTAACTGGGGTTTCGCTAAAAGACTACGTCTTAGGCTCCTTTGGCATGATTCCAGGAACAGTAATGTACGTTTACATCGGTTCTTTGGCTGGAGACCTGGCCACTCTTGGTAGTGGTGAGGCACCAACCAATCCCACTTTCCAGTGGGCAATTCGGATTATTGGTTTTATCGCCACTGTGGCAATAACACTTTTTATTACTAATCTGGCTAAGAAGGCTTTAGCCAAAAGCGTTTCTAAGGAGACAGTTTAGAAGGTTAAAGGTTAAAGGTTGAAGGTTGCAAGTTTAAAGTTAGGAGGTTGAAAGTTAGGAGGTTGTTCGCGTAGCGTGGCCAAAGGCCAAGGTTAGGAAGTTAAAGGTTAAAGGTTAGGAAGTTTAAGGTTGTTCGCGTAGCGTGGCCAAAGGCCAAGGTTAAAGGTTAGGAAGTTTAAGGTTAAAGGTTAGAAGGTTAAAGGTTATAGAGATCCGTAAATTTTTGTTCCCGATTCCCGATTCCCGATTCCCTACTCCCGATTCCCTACTCCCTACTCCCTACTCCCTACTCCCTACTCCCTACTCCCTACTCCCTACTCCCTAAAAAATTAATTGAATTTTGAACTATCAAAGGAGTTATTATAAATGTCAAGTTCTCAATATCAAAGAGTTATTGTTCCACCTATGGACGAGTATAACCAGAGGTTGGTTAACTACGTTCATCCAGGAGATTGGGTTAATCCAAAACCTGTTGATTGTTATGACCTAGTAGTTATTGGTGCTGGTACAGCTGGATTAGTTACCGCAGCAGGTGCAGCAGGTATCGGTGTTGGTTTGAAGGTGGCGTTGATTGAACGGCATTTGATGGGTGGGGATTGTTTAAATGTAGGTTGTGTCCCCTCCAAGTGTTTGATTCGGTCATCTCGGGTAGTGGCTGAGATGCGCAATGCGGGAGCCTTTGGGGTTAAAGTTCCAGATAATATTGAAGTAGACTTTCCCGCAGTGATGGAACGGATGCGTCGGCTACGGGCAGGGATTAGCCATCACGATTCTGCTAAACGCTTCAAAGATACCTATGGTATTGATATATTTTTAGGAAATGGTCGGTTTACCGGTGATGATACCATTGAAGTAAACGATACTACCCTCAAGTTTAAGAAAGCGGTAATTGCTACAGGAGCAAGAGCAGTAAGACCCCGAGTTGAGGGCATGGAAGAGGCAGGGTATCTCACCAATGAAACGGTATTTTCTCTGACAGAACGTCCCAATCGACTAGCTGTTATTGGTGGCGGTCCCATTGGGTGTGAATTAGCTCAGTCTTTCCGCCGTTTAGGTTGTGAAGTAGTGCTGTTCCATCGCGGTTCTCACATTTTAAATAAAGAGGATGCTGACGCCGCTGATATTGTTCAAAAAGTCTTTTTAAAAGAAGGTATCCGTTTAGTCCTGGGTGCCCAATTGAACCGGGTCGAGAAGACAGAGGCAGGTAAAACCTTACACTTCAATAGCTGCACTGGTTTGGAAGAGTCGGTCACAGTAGATGAAATTTTGATTGGTGCTGGACGTGCGCCCAATGTGGAAGGGTTAAATTTGGAATTGGTCGGGGTAGAGTATGACCAGCGTAAAGGAGTGAAGGTGAATGATTACCTTGAGACTACCAATCCCAAAATTTATGCTGCTGGTGATATTTGCATGGACTGGAAGTTTACCCATGCAGCAGATTCAGCCGCACGGATTGTGATTAAGAATACTCTATTTTCTCCCTTTGGCTTGGGTAAATATAAACTGAGTAACTTGGTGATGCCTTGGGCAACTTATACTGATCCAGAAATTGCCCATGTCGGGATGTATGAACATGAAGCTCAAGGGAAAGGGTTTAATGTTAATACGATTAAAATTCCCTTTAGTACTGTAGACCGAGCGATCGCAGATGGCGAAGAAGAGGGATTTGTGAAAATTCACCATAAGAAGGGGTCAGATCAAATCCTGGGAGCAACTATTGTGGCAACTCATGCAGGGGAAATGATTTCTGAGGTGACTACAGCAATTGTCCATAAGATTGGTTTGAGTAAGCTTTCCAGCGTAATTCATCCCTATCCAACTCAAGCAGAAGGAATTAAAAAAGCGGCAGATGCCTATCGCCGCACCCTCTTAACACCAAGAACTAAAACATTTTTAGAATTGCTGACTAAGCTTTCTTAGAGTAAAAGGAGCGTTGCTTACTATGGAATGATTTTAAGAGTTTTGTGGAATGGGCATCTTGGTGGAATGGGCATCTTGCCCGTTCCAATTCCCGGCGGGCAGGATGCCCACTCCACTCATAATAGGACTTGGTCAGCTCTCCCCATTTCCCTATCTCCCTACTCCCTCTTTGTCTTGACCTCCGATTGAAATAATCCGAAGGTTAAAAACCGCTATATTCAAATCATTCCATGATTAAGCAACGGCGTTTTATCTGCAGATGATTGCCAGTAGGGAGCTAGGAAGCTAGATCTTGAGTAGATGAGGAAACAACCCTACCATCAGGCATAACCGTACCCCATAGTTCTGCATCCTTCCAGTCTACTTCAGCGAGATCCGCACCCTTGAGATTGGCAGCTCTCAAATCTGCTCCACTTAGCTTTGCTCCAGCAAGTTTCGCTCGACCTAGATTTGCCCTGTGAAGCTTGGCATCAGTCAAATTAGCTCTTTCCAATTTCGCACAACGCAACTTAGCCCCACTCAAATCGGCTCGGCTCAGGTTAGCTCCGCTTAAATCTGCTCGACTCAGATTCGCACCACTAAGGTTGATACCACTCAGATTAGCTTGAACTAGGTCGATAGCACAAAAATATCGTTCTCCTGCTGCGTACCTTTCTTGGAGTTCTTTGCTATTCATGTCGCCTTCCCCCGATTTGACTTTAGTTAAAGGTTTCTATTAAAAAGAGTAAAAATATCGCCCAACGTGACAAAGTAAACCAATATTTTTCCTATGCTAATAAACGCAAAAAAGTGCCTGTGTCATAACAAATATATCCACAGTTATCTTTGTAATTTAAGTACAATTACTAGTTATTTAGAGGGTGCATTTCAATGCCTGAAATTAGGCAAAAATTATAAGAAAATTACCACACTTATCACACTCCTCACTTACCACACTCCCGACACTTATCATAATTCTCATATTTACCACACTTCCTTGATTTTTTATAAATATGATATGCTCCCTATCTAGAATTATAGTTATTGTGATCACCAATCGCGTTTATATAGCAGTCGAAGTAAAGCTTAAGACATATTTATGCTCCCTGCTCCCTACTCCCTGCTCCCTTTCAAGCAAAATACTCTGTCCTAAACTATACTTCGGTTGCTATAAATAAAGTTGGCGCAGTTTCTTGAGTGCTCGAAACTTTTTTTGCCGAATATTTCCTTCCGTATACCGGGGATAGCCCTTACACTCTAAATGACTCGAAATTTCAGCATAGGAAAGCTTTTTAAAATAGAATAACTCCAAAATTTCTGAGTCTTCATCAGGAAGTTGTTTGATCTTCTCCCGCAGTTCTAAGTTCTCTATATACTGCATAGGGTGAGTGTGACGGGGAAATGGAACCACATTACTCTGACCAATCGAGAGTGAACTTTCCCACTTTTCGGAAGTAATATCTAAAAACCTCTTATGCTCACGGTGCAGTCCCCTTATGTAATTAAAGGCAACTGTTCGCAACCAAGCCCTTGGATTAATAATTGGCTCTCTTAAGTCACCCTTAATTCGAACCAGTAACAGTTCCCCATCAACGTCTAAATGCAACTCTAGTCTCCCGGAGGCGATTAGTCTTTGGACAAGTAAAAAGACATCGCTTTTGATATCTTCATGGGTATACTTGCTCTTAAGATTAAATTGGCTAAGACGACTTTCTATTTGAGTAGATAGTGAATTTAACAGGTTGGCAAGTTCTTCCTGTTTCATCATCCTCCCCTGGTAGAAGCAATTTTCACCTGGTTGTGCTTTGGCCATTTAAATTCTTCTCCTGATCATGCAAACTGGTGTAAATGGAATCACTTATGTTGTCACGATTGTCACGGTCGATAGGGCAGGCTATAAAAATAGTTTCTGCTCTGCCCAATAACAAAAAGCTACACTAAATTGCGACCAGCAAGCGCCAAGCCGATCATTTTCGCCTGTCAACTAAATCAGGACGTGCGGCTTGTTCTAAGTAAGAGCCTCCTTTACCAGGAGGGGTAAGACTTAGGTAATTCGCGGGGACAACCCCGAAAGATTACAACTATTCATCCGGATGGCGGTGCAAACCCGACCCCTAGAAGAG
>NZ_JAAHHU010001340.1:0-1407 GCF_010672095.1 Moorena sp. SIO3I6
GCTGAAGGGGTGACGAAATAGCCTGAAAAGCTTTAAATGTAAAGCTTTCACCATTTTGTGCTAAAAAAAAGATAGGTCTCTTTTGTTCAACAAGACCTACCTATTGACAATGTTACCTGTATTCTACCAAAACCACTTAAAAAGTCAACTTAGTAAGTCAGAATACTTATTTATTCTAATTCTGCTTAGTCTCCTACAGACAATTAAAGAAGTAAATTTAGAAAAATTAGCAAATGCTCTATCAATTCCCATAAAATTTGAAAGTCGGAGAAAAAGAATACAACGATTTTTATCATTGCCTAATCTGACGATTGAAAAAATTTGGTTCCCAATTGTTAAAACGTGGTTATCAACATACTTCACAAATGAACAATTAATTTATGTAGCGATAGACCGCACAAATTGGAGTCGGATAAATTTCCTCATGATCAGTATAGTTTGGGATAAAAGAGCTTTTCCTATATATTTTGAATTACTTCCCAAATTAGGCTCTAGCAATATTCATGAACAGAAAACTGCCCTATCCTCAGTGATGCCACTTTTAAAAAACTATAAAGTTTGTCTATTAGGGGATAGAGAATTTTGCTCGATCAAGCTGGCACAGCACCTCCAGTCCTTGGGTGTCTATTTCTGCTTACGTCTTAAGAAGAACGAATTTATCGAAGTAAAAAAGGATCTTTTTATTCAATTAAATAATTTAGGCTTAACACCAGGATTATCTTTTTTTATCCAAGGAGTTAAAGTGACAAAGACCCGTGGTTTTACAAGTTTTAATGTGGCTGGTAAGTGGCAACGTAAAGTCAAGGGAGTAGCGCCGAAAGAAGGATGGTTTATTCTGACAAATTTGGAAAGTTTAGAGTCAGCTATTTCAGCTTATAAAAAAAGATTTGACATTGAGGAAATGTTTAGAGATTTTAAGACAGGAGGTTATAATATAGAGGATACTAAAGTTGAGGGTAAACGGCTTATTTCTCTAGTTTTATTAATTGCGATAGCTTACACTTCCTCAACGATTCAAGGTCAGCAGATTAAACGTCAAGGAATACAAAACTATGTAGGTCGTGTCAAAGAAAATGGTCGTAGGGAGCGGAGACATAGCAGTTTTTACATTGGTTTATATGGTCAAACCTGGGTAAAGTTTAAGGATTGTTGTCTAGAATTAGTAACCGAATTAATGAGACTCAATCCTAATAAACGAAAGTATTATCAACGAGGTATAAGGGCTAGGTTGCTTATAGAATCTGCATTTTAGCTTATTTCGTCGCCCCCTCAGAATAGGTAATAGGTAATAGGTAATAGGTAATAGGTAATAGGTAATAGGTAATAGGTAATAGGTAATAGGTAATAGGTAATAGGTAATAGGTAATAGGTAATAGGTAATAGGTAATAGGTAATAGGTAATAGGTA
>NZ_JAAHHU010001341.1:0-1406 GCF_010672095.1 Moorena sp. SIO3I6
TATAGCCTGTAAGTGGAAGCGGACTTACCAGGGATTTAAGACGAAAGAACCCTGGTATATTTTGACTAACTTTGATGATGTTGAACCGGCTATTGTAGCTTACCAAAGACGATTCTCAATAGAGGAAATGTTTCGAGATTTCAAGTCGGGAGGCTATAGTCTTGAAGGGTCTAAACTGAGTGGTGAGTATCTATCAAAACTGATGATTATTGTGGCGATTGCCTATACCAGTGCGATTCTCCAAGGGCGACACATTAAGCGAATGGGAATTCAAAAATATGTGGTCAGACCAGAAACCCAATCAAGTGGACAACGGCAACATAGCGCTTTTTATGTTGGCCTACATCAGCATTCGTGGCTTTTCTTAAGGGGATTATGCCAAAAAATAGTGGACGAACTTTTGGAAATTAACCGTCGTTGGCTCAATTATTACAAGAAGGGTGAGCGGGCTATAGAGTTTGCACTGTGTACGTTATAAGCTTTATGTCCCCCTGTCAGGTATCTTTTGCAACTTATGGACTGAAATTATTACACTTTTTCTCTAAGAGGTTTTACAGCAGTTTGTAATTCAGTGAAATACAAATTATTGGGTTTTAGGGAGCACCGCCGTAATTAACACTTTTTGTATAATATTAAATTCTACCTCAATTGGGTAGTACCCATAAGGGTACTTTTTTAAAACTGATAACTATGATATGATAATGCTTTTTATTTTACCAGTGTATAAAACTTCTAAAAGTATTACTACGAAAGTTGAGTTGTAGTACTTTAGTATGAGGCGTGGCAGCCACTCCGGGTGATTGTAGTTTCCCAGTCATCCCAGCAATCCTTGCAACTGCACGCCCAAATCTTTTCCAGGGATGAGCGAATCAGACCACGGACCAATGTTCCGACACAAGAACTGTGTGCTTTTGTGGTCGTTAAATCGAACGACCTACCAACCATGTTCCATATGGATAACGGAAGATAATTTAGGTCGTAGTAGTTCACATTTCGCAGGCCATACCATCACTGTCACGATCGCGCGAGCGAGTAACGACTTTAAAACCGCAAATCGGTCTTATCGGAGCTTGAATATTTTCGGTATTAGCAATGTCTGCGTTCCTATCATGGGAACTAAGTACTATGACAGGTTAATCTATAAGTCAACTTGGTTCCATTCGTGTTCCCCTCCATCTAAACGCTTCTGATTTTGGAGGATGGGGTTTTCTTTTCCCCTGGCCGTAGGCCACGCTACGCGAACAAACTCCCCAATTCGATAAAACTGTACTTCTACCGACTCTATCAATAATTTTTTACAAAACTTGTCAAAATATGCTACAATATTAAAATTTTTATGCTATAATCAAAGTGTGGACAATCAAATCCACGGGAAGAGCCAGCCTGACGTACTTGCAAGGGCGAAG
>NZ_JAAHHU010001342.1:0-1406 GCF_010672095.1 Moorena sp. SIO3I6
TACTGGATATAAGATTAATCCTCTAACTATTGATACTTATAGCAATCGCTGTAGCAATTGTGATAATTTTAACTCCCTACTTCCTACTCCCTGTTGCCTTTGATATAGAGGATTTTTGCTTATTAATTAAGATGGGTTTGCTATGCCTTTGCGTTCAGAATTCCTAAGGAAAACCGCAGCAGGGGAGTTCCCATTAGAAACGGGTTCGCTATCGGTGATTATGATTGTTTTACTAACGACTACCGAGAGGATATCACAAATCCTGACCAAAAAAACTTAATATAATCTAAAATTATAGCCCTGCTCCCGACTCCCGACTCCCGACTCCCGATTCCCGACTCCCGACTCCCGACTCCCGACTCCCTAACGACTTTGTTACAAAAATTTTCAAAATATGCTATAATATTATATTTTTTATGATATACTAATAAGCGTGGAGAATAAATTCCACGGAAGAGCCAGCCCGCAGATCTTGTCGGGCTCGGGCTGGCTCTTGATCCCCATGTAAAGGAGACAACTTACATTATGTACTATGGTCAACGCCTATACGGATGGGTAATGATTCGGCTATTGCCACCGATGCCACCACTAGTTTTCGCTCGGTTTGACAACCTTTCCGATGCCAAGAGGCATTCCCAGACTCTGAAGCAGTTGATGCCCGATGCGAAATTTTTGATTTTTCTTGATATAGGTCTGCCGATAGAGCAAGAGGAATAATCTTAGGGGCTCAAGGGGTGATATTGATCATCACCCCTTGATGATTTGATGTTTAGGTGATGATTAATGGAAAAAAAATCTCGATCAATATCATTAGTAAATACCGAGAAAATGTTAAATCAATAATCATCTTATTAGAAACATCTTCAGCTATAGGACTTACGCGGTTAACTTGATTTCGCCCCCCTAGCCCCCCAATTTTGGGGGGAAATTGAGTTAAAGTCCCCCAGAATTGGGGGATTTAGGGGGCAAATGCGTAAGTCCTAAGCTATAGCGCAGCGCTATAAAAAATAATTAGTGGTCAGCAGCCAGTTGGTAATGAAAATACCACCAACAACTAAGAGGATATCTGAAAAGTTTTTTTATACTGAATTTTGCCCCCCTAGCCCCCCAACTTTGGGGGGAACAAGAGTTAATTGGCTTCAGTCCCCCAAAATTGGGGGATTTAGGGGGCTTGGATGTAGCAAATGAGACTTCTCAGACAACCTCTAACTACTAACCACTAATACTGATCTAGGAATGATAAATAGGTTGTGAGTAAGAATTCAGTCGTCAGCCGTCAGCCTTTAGTAGTCAGCCTTTAGCTGATCGCTGATCGCTGATAGCTGATAGCTGATCGCTGACCGCTGATCGATGATCGCTGAGAGCTGATAGCTGAGGGGTGATAGCTTACGATTGGTTTTCTCAAA
>NZ_JAAHHU010001343.1:0-1405 GCF_010672095.1 Moorena sp. SIO3I6
TCTACGGTGCGCTTTCCGTTGGCGAATTAAATTCGCCACGGGTCGCACCGCTCCCTACTCCCTACTCCCTACTCCCTACTCCCTACTCCCTGTTCCCTGTTCCCTGTTCCCTGCTCCCTTTGCTATAATCCTATATCCTACTATAAGACACACATATTGTAATGTTGACAATAGTTGATTTATCAAACCGGGTTTATTGGGAATAAAAGGTTGAGGAGTTAAGTCAATGGAATATAGCTGACTGACTAGTTTGTTGCCTTTTCCATATCTGATAAATCTTTTAATAAATCCGATAATGCCGTGAGTGAAATCATGATAGACAATTGATTCCCAACTATAGGATAAGTTGCCAATTTCTAATAACCTAAACCCTAAATCTATATCTTCACCGGCAGCGATTTTAATAATTTCGTTAAAACCACCGATTTTTTCAAGTGCTTTTTTCCACACTAGGGCATTGGCTGTAATTAAATATTCCGGTCTGAGCATCTGGCCATCTTCAATAACTTTTAATGGTACAAGTATTTCTTGAGTTTCATAATAGTTTGACAATACATCATTGCTCCAGGCTTTAACATTACCTGCATATCCGATGGAGCCATTCATGGCATTAAGATAGCCTGTGATTAAGGATTCTGAAGGAATACAGTCACTATCGGTAAATAAAATCCAATCTCCTTGAGCAGACTTTATTCCCATATTTCTGGCAGATGCCGGTCCAATTTTTGAGCATTTTATGACTCTTATTGAAAGGGGAGCAACTTGAAACTGTTTAGGGATAGTAATCTCTGGCTTTGATTGATTATCAACGATAATGATTTCTTGTGGATAGCTTTCTAGGTTCTGGGTTTTGAAAAATTCTGACAAAAATAATTCAATTCCTTTCTGATTATTCCTGACGGGAATAACTATCGATATATCAGAGGGTTTAATGGTTACTGGTGCAATTAAATGAGCTTGCTTTTGTGGCTTAAACCCCAATTTACTGATTAAGGTCATAGGATTGGCTGAATTTTATCCTTCAGAGGTTTTAGAGGATGTTTGAAAAGTCGGTTGGGCAGTAAAAAAACTCTCTCAGTGTAAAAATTATCGGCTCTTCCGTACTTGTTATGCTAAATTAACACTTTGCCAAAGGGAGCAGGGAGCAGGGACTTCGGAGCAGGAGGAAGAGGCCGCTATATTGGAAAAATTTCTTGTTAAATAGCCTCATAACCCTTACACAGTCAGCTTTTTGGGGGTTTTTAACTATAAATTTAGCCTAGTAGGTACTGAAGAACCAAATTATCAAAATACAAGCACCGAGAGAGACACATGAGTAAAGTTTACCCTAGTGACCATTCGCCGCATCCAGTATGAATTCCTTAGTGACCATTATCCTCCAGCCAAACCTGGTGGTCGCCACCGC
>NZ_JAAHHU010001344.1:0-1405 GCF_010672095.1 Moorena sp. SIO3I6
ACTCAACGAAGAGCATACGAAGTCTTTGCGAAGAAGAACAGACCAGTCAGTAACACACCTTGCGGCGGACCAACTGGCCCGTCCCGAAATCCAACTACGAGCTTTTTAACTGCAACAACTTTAATATACGCTATTGGAGCTGGAATTACCGCGGCTGCTGGCACCAGACTTGCCCTCCAATTGATCCTCGTTAAAGGATTTAAATTGTACTCATTCCAATTGCGAGACCTATTAAGACCCCGTATCGTTATTTCTTGTCACTACCTCCCCGAGTTGGGATTGGGTAATTTTCGTGCCTGCTGCCTTCCTTAGATGTGGTAGCCGTTTCTCAGGCTCCCTCTCCGGAATCGAACCCTAATTCTCCGTCACCCGTTACAACCATGGTAAGCCACTACCTTACCATCGACAGTTGATAGGGCAGAAATTTGAATGAAACATCGCCGGCGCTAGGCCATGCGATTCGAAAAGTTATCATGAATCACCAAGTAAACGGACCACGAGGATCCGCATTGGTCTTTAATCTAATAAATACATCCCTTCCAGAAGTCGGGATTTTTCGCATGTATTAGCTCTAGAATTACCACAGGTATCCATGTAGTAAAAAGTACAATCAAATAAACGATAACTGATTTAATGAGCCATTCGCAGTTTCACAGTACAAGTGCTTATACTTAGACATGCATGGCTTAATCTTTGAGACAAGCATATGACTACTGGCAGGATCAACCAGGTAACTACCGTCCAGGTGAACGAATTCACACTGTTACACACACTGCTACCAACAAGAACCGAAGCTCGAGATGGAACAGGCGTATGTTGACATACCGACGACGTATCAAACGCTGCATCCCAATTACGAGAACTGAGGATTTCACGCTCGAATCAAGTTTGCCAAGCCTAACGGTCCCATAAGCACACTCTAGGTTCGGGGGTGGCTACTCAGTCCACACAACCCTACTGCCAAGAGCGGTGCCTACGAGGGAGACACAAAGGTCCCCAGTAGCTTATTCACGCCTTACACTAGGTGCAAACACGCGCACACCCTGTGCTCGTTCACCCCACGCATTGCTGCGCAGAGCTATGTGAATGAAGCTCCCAACAAGCCACAGAACAACCCAACGACGCAAGTAAGGCGCCCTTGCCGACACTGAAGAACAGCTCAACAGCACCAACTCGGGCACTAACAAACTCACTAACCAACGCACTGTGGTACAAACAGAGCGCTTATACGAACTCTCATACACAGACTGCTCACACAGACTGCTCGATCGTTCTGCAACCCTGTCTCCACATTATAAGGGGACAAATTCTGCCTAGAGGCTAAATATGCACGAAATAGACACACTGACACTGCAAAAACAGGCTAAATTTACATAAGTCGCGCAAATGCAGCATCGCAGCCTGA
>NZ_JAAHHU010001345.1:0-1404 GCF_010672095.1 Moorena sp. SIO3I6
TTGAAAAATGCTGGTCATGGCTAAAAAGCCGCTAAGCCAAGCAACTAGAGCATTTTGAAACACTGCGAGAGGCTAGGTCGCACGTCCTCACGTAGAGCGTCCTAACCAACCTGGCGGTTGCTATAAAATCCACGGAAATCTAGATGGGAAAAACCCCAAACAACGAAAAGCGTGGTTGTGGGTGGCAGTCACGCCACTAGTGACATTTTTTGAGATTGCCCTAACTCGTTGTACCTCTGCTTCTGGCAAACCTACTGGGTCAAAATTTTGGTGGTATTTTAAACTCAGACCGTCATGGTGCGTATAACTGGGTAGACAAGGAACGTCGGCAATTGTGTTGGGCACATCTGCGACGGGAATTCATTAAAATCTCGGAACGTCCTGGGGTATCTAAAGAATTAGGGACTGCATTGGTTAAACAACAGGAGAAGCTGTTTGAATTGTGGCATCGAGTACTATATGGAACTTTGAAACGTTGTCAGTTTCAATTGCTAGCCCTTGGAGATACGTGAAGCGGTCAAGTTGACTTTAAAACAAGCAGATTCTTACTCGATTGGGTCACAGGAGAAAACACCCCTTGCTAAAACTGTCCGCACTTGTCGCCAACTACTCAAAGTTGAACCAGCTTTATGGTTGTTTGTGAGTGTTGAGGGTGTGGAACCAACAAATAATGCAGCAGAAAGAGCCATCCGTCCAGCAGTAATCTGGCGGCGTACCAGTTAAGGTTGCTCAGACTCAAGCAGGGAGTGCTTTTGTTGCTCGTATGTTAACTGTTGTGACAACATTGAAGTCCCAGCAGCGTAATGTCTTGGAGTTTTTGACAAATGCAATTCCCCGCTGCACGCGCAGGTAAACCTGCCCCTTCGTTACTCCCATAGGTAGCTATTTCTGATCACGACCATGAGCAAGAGCTAGTGATCGCAGCTCAATAATTTTATTTCATTATTACTCCTGCCGGGTGTGTTTTTTTGATGATTACAACCCCCCTGAACGGTTACGACAAAAACGACCACTACTCCCCGAACGTGGAGTCAAACCATGAAGCAATAAAATTAAGCAGCTATCAACAAATTATCTTATAAGTTAACAGAACCAGTACCGGACTATTCCATACAAGAAGTAGATATCAATGGCAGTAAACTTCGAGCTTGTGAACCGGAGCGAGCAGCAACAACAGCTTGTACTAAAAATTCGAGAACATCACGCTTCTGAGACTTTAGGGTTGTAACCACTGTCAACATTCTGGCCACAAAATCACTACCAGCTTGAGTCTGAGTCCTGACTGACGGACACTTTTTTTTGTACATTTAGCAGTACATTTAGGCCCAGGCATCAAATTCCTGAATCAGAGAGAAGGTAATCTTTCGATAGTAGCGGTCACGAGCTTTTTGGGAAGCGAAACAA
>NZ_JAAHHU010001346.1:0-1403 GCF_010672095.1 Moorena sp. SIO3I6
TCCATAAAGGCTCCACTATCCTAAGGTTTCGTCTCTAGGATGAATTTCCCTCTCAAATATTTAAGGTAATCGACCAGTCTTGCCTAGGGATTCTAGGTACTCAGACAAGTTTAAACCTGCCTTGATCGCCATTTGTTTCAAACCTTCCCATGCCGCATCTGTTGTTCTAACTGTATGCGCTTTCTTCGCCTCTCCATGTATTGGTGGTCTCCCAGTTCTTTTTCCCATAATGTTGACATCTGTATTTCGATAAGCTATAATTAATGTAGCATAAACAGAAAGGTCGAATAAATGCAGCTAGGGTACTCCTATAAACTCAAGCCAAACCGACAACAAGAAGCCACGATGAAAAAATGGCTTGACATGTTGCGATCAGAAGACAACTACCTATTAAGAGATAGAAATGACTCTTATGATCAGGTAAAAGCTCCAAGGTTGGGTAATTACTGCGATCTGAGAAGTGGTGGAGAGGTGTGCCCGCTGACTTGTTCTGTAAGCAGAAATCATTCCGTGGGTTACCCCTGGAAAAACAGCAAAAAAAATCCAAGGAGGAGTGCGTATGAGGCTCACAGTTCAAATCTTCCAATTCTCAAGAAGGAGAGACCTTGGTACAAAATAATCCATTCAACTGTTCTGCAACAAACCCTAAGGCAGTTAGATGTCGCATTCTCTAAGTTTTTTAAGGGAGAGACTGGATATCCAAAGCCTAAAAGAAGGTCACGATTCAGAAGCTTCAAGTATGCTCCTGGTCAAGTAAAACTAGATGGGAACAAAATATATCTTCCGGGTATTGGTTGGATGGGCTTTTACAACTCTCGCCCTATTCCTGAAGGATTCACTCTAAAATCTGTGACTGTTCGTAGGAAAGCTCGGGGATGGTTTGTCAGTCTTCAGATCGAAGACAAGTCAGTTCCGGCAATCCTTACAAAAGACAAGTATGAGATTGATCCTTTAAAAGTTAAAGGTGGTGATCTAGGTATCAAGAAATTAATCAGTATATCTAATGGGAAGACAATAGCGAATCCAGCCAAACAAAAATCTTTTAGGCGTAGAGAAAGGCGACTAAAACTCAGACAAAAAGCGGCTAGCCGAAAAAGGAAAGGATCTAAAAATAGAGGAAAGTCTTACTCTAAGGTAGCTTCACTTCATGAGCGGATTACAAACAAACGTACTGCGTATCAATGGAATGTTGCCAATCAATTAGTTAATGGAACAGATGCCCTAGTTTTCGAGGATATGAACATCAAGGCAATGAAGTCTCGGTGTAAACCCAAACCCAACGAAAATGGCGGATATGACCGTAACGGACAATCCACTAAAAGAGGTTTAAATCGCTCAATATCTAATGCAGCCTGGGGAGAACTAGTCAAAAAGGTAGAGGTCGTGGCTGCGTGTGGCTTGTA
>NZ_JAAHHU010001347.1:0-1402 GCF_010672095.1 Moorena sp. SIO3I6
ATACATAGGGGAGCAATGGCAATTAACTAGCTAGGGAGTAGGGAGTAAGGAACAGGGAACAGGGAACAGGGAACAGGGAATCGGGATTAGCAACAATAACACCAAACTCCCCATCTCCCCATCTCCCCATCTCCCCATCACCCCATCACCCCATCACCCCACCTCCCCATCTCCCCATCTCCCCATCTCCCCACTATTCCCTATTCCCTATTCCCTATTCCCTTGACTTATGTCCAACTACTTCAGTAGCTATCTAAACTATCTACCAGCTAACTTTCAGGAAGACCCTTTTGTTGGTCGGTTCCTGTTAGCATTGGAGCGGGTAATGAGTGGTTTTTTACCTAGGGATACTGATGATCCAAATCCTGAACAGTTGGCTCTAGAAGAATACATTGACCGTATCCCTACTTACTTCAATCCCTATAATCATCCTGATTTACCAGTAGAGTCAGAGATAGCACCAACTGAGTTTATACCTTGGCTGGCCAGTTGGGTGGCGTTAAGTTTGCGAGATGATTGGACTGAGGAGACTAAACGCCGATTTATCAGCAATATTGTCCCTCTCTATCGCCAACGGGGGACTAAGGCGGGAGTGAAGCAAATGCTAGAACTTTACACTCAAGAAGACGTCAAAATCTACGAATTTGAACAACCTGCTCACTACTTCCAGGTGACAATCACCTTGAATGAGCGAGACCCTCAAAAGCTTCAACGTCAGGAAGAAATTGCTAAGGCAATTGTGAATCAGGAGAAACCAGCTCACACGTTTTATGCCTTGCGGGTGTTAGTACCCGGTATGCAAATTATTAATGGCCGGTTTTGATGAGGAATCGGCCGGTGCCGTTGGTGGCGGTGTTGGCGCTGATTTCGTTGAGTTCGGCGGGGGTGAGGCCGAGGCCGGCGGTGGCGATGGTGTCGAGTTCTTCGTGTTGGAGTCCGCCGATGGCGAACGCGGCGCACCGGTGGAGGATGTTTGATCCGCCGGGTTGTTGGGTGTCGGTCCAGGAGTGGGTGGCGAGGATGGTGATGATGCCGTCGTTGCGGTCCATGCGGAGGAGTCCGCCGATTTGGTTGGCGAGGGCGGGGAACTCTCGGGTGGCCCGCCAGATCTCATCGAAGATCACGGCGTAGACCTGGTCAGCGATGCAGTGGTTGTGGTGGTAGATCGCCGACAACGCCGCAGTCCAACAGGTCACGGTGACCGCGGCGGTGAGTTGTGGTTCGGTGGCCAGGATCTGGCTTGTGTCGATCACGAACGGCCGGTCTGCCGCCCACCGCTGATCGGAATCGCTCGTGCCGAGAGCTTGACCGATAGGCCCGCCGGCGAGAGCAGCGATATCGAGCGCCAAGGGCTCTAGGAGTTCCTCCGCTCGCTCGATCGAGCGGGTGAGCGTGGCGGCGA
>NZ_JAAHHU010001348.1:0-1401 GCF_010672095.1 Moorena sp. SIO3I6
CTTAAAATTATTCCATTATTAAGTAACCCCTAAACCATCTCGCTATTCAGCAATGCCCTTGATTGCTTGGGACTGGCTAAACTCCAATTTGATTACCTCCAAAGTTGATGAAATCACCAAAGATATTGGAAAACTGATCTCCTAGGTCAAGGTTATCGGTAATTTTGGTTTGTGCGATCGCGACGGTGGCTCCGAGACCGATAAACAGACCACCACCGTCGCCGGTACCATCATTGTCACTGTCGGCAATATTACCAGTGATTTTGTTGTTGCCCAAGACAACGGTATTACCACTCTCGACGGAAACGCCGCCGCCATTTATTCCTGCCGAGTTACCAGTAATCGTATTGTTGACCAGAAACAACTCGTTATCAGTTCCTTGGACATTGACACCACCGCCACTGTCTCCAGTCAGGTTGTCAATAATCTGGCTATTGAATAGCTTTACAACATTGTTATTTATTTTTCCCCGAGTACCGATTTCTATTCCACTATCCTGGTTGTTGCTGATAGTGCTACCAAGCACCGTTACATTTTGACCAGCAGCACTTATATCAATACCCTGCCCCTGATTTTGCCTGAAGGTGCTTTTACTGACAAATAATCTGGTGTTGTCTCCGTCGAGATCGATGCCATCTGATCTGTTGTTTAGGAAAGAGCTACGGAGCACTTTAACATTATTGTTGTTTCCGTTGATATCGATGCCATCGTAGTTGTTTGTGAAAAGGCTATTGATCACAGTGATTTTGCTGTTGTCTGCTTCGGACTTGATTGCATCTGTGCCATGTCCCGTGAAGATGCTATTAATTACTTTAAGATTGCCATCATTCACCTGGATGCCATCGCTTCCATTAGAAATTGTCAGTTTGTTGAAGGTAATATTAGCCCCATTGCTAATCGTAAAGATATCAAAAGGGTTACCGTCACCTTCGACCGTAATTTGGTCATCATCTTGACGTCCAACAATATTAACACTGTCAGTAATCTCGAGTGTTCCTAGGTTAGAGTCTATAGTAATCGTCGGTAGAGCTGGTTCAAGTTCAAATAAAATGGTATCTTTACCAGGAGAATTATTCGCTGCTTCGATGGCTTCTCGTAAACTGGTAACTCCATCGTTTGGATTAATGCCTTCAGCTGTGGTATTAACTGTGAAAACTGCCATAGTTAGTAATCTTGATTTTACTGAACAAGCTGATTGTTTTTTCCCTGTCAGCTATTATTTTTAATTCCCAGTACTAGCGGGGCTTTTGGTAGAGCAGCTTACCCGTTTTTTTTACACTTTTTGTTGTAGACAGGTTGACAAAAACTTACCTAAGCTTATGCCATTTTCACAGTTGGTTATTTTCTTTATTGACTCTTAATTCATTTTTTAAAAAATCCAGTGGTAATTTAAAGATAAAA
>NZ_JAAHHU010001349.1:0-1401 GCF_010672095.1 Moorena sp. SIO3I6
TCCTTTACCTGCGTCGTCCTTTATTAGTAACCGGAAAACCAGGTTCTGGAAAAACATCCTTAGCTTATGCGGTTGCCTATGAGCTAAAATTAGGTGAAGTGTTATACTGGCCGATTACAACCAGGACAACGTTGAAGGATGGTCTTTATTCCTATGATGCCATCGGTCGTCTACAGGATGCTCAGCAACAGGATAAGACTAATCAGGATAATCTCAAAGAAATTGGGAACTATATTAAACTCGGACCATTGGGTACAGCACTCTTACCATCAGATAAGCCGCGAGCGCTACTGATTGATGAAATTGATAAAAGTGATATAGACTTGCCTAATGATTTGCTTTATGTGTTTGAAGAGGGGGAATTTGAAATCCCCGAATTAGTTCGGATTTCAGAAAAGTTGGAAACAGTGGCAGTAGGAACCGCTTATAAAGATGAAAATGAGCCAACTGCTAAAGATATCAAAGTTGATATCACAGAAGGACGAATACGCTGTAAAGCGTTTCCCTTAGTAATTCTCACTAGCAATGGAGAACGAGACTTTCCCCCCCCGTTCTTGCGGCGCTGTCTGCGGCTGAATATAAAGGAACCCAATGATGTAGAGTTAGATAAAATTGTGGCGGCTCATTTGGGTACAGAGCCGGAGATTACCAAACAGGCTCAGGAGTTAATTGAGCAATTTCTGGAAAAACGTAACAAGGGAGATTTAGCAACAGATCAACTCCTCAATGCTATTTACTTGATGACTCGCGAATCGGCCCCCACTGGTCAAGAAAAAGAACAATTGATTGAACAATTACTTAAGTATTTGACTAGCAGCGAGGATGGATGATGAATTCAGAAACTTTGGGGATCGCTGCACTGAATTCTCGGCTCAAACGGGCTGAGTTAGACCTAGATGGTGAACAAATTGTCGATATCCTATGGTTAGCTGTTCAGATGGGTAAGATTGAAGAAAGTTCCCTGAAGGAAACACCTGTTGAAGATTCTAAAACTGTTATTGAAACCAAACCTAAAACGCCTAAAACGCGGCCTGATTCTAAATTAACACCACCCATTAAATCTTCTTCTAGTCCACCTACTGCCTCTGCTCATCTTCCCCCTTTCTCACCCCATAAGTCAACAGATAAGTCAACAGAGAAAACGGTATCTGAAGGCATTCCCTTTCAAGCACCCGCTGCTCGAGCATTACGCCAAACTCTAGCGTTAGCAAGGGCGTTGCGTCCCCTGATGCGGAAAGTTCCCTCTCAAACTCAGACGGTTATTGATGAAGAGGAAACCGTTACCCAGATTGTCGAAAAAAAGATTTGGACACCTGTACTCAAGCCAGCACCGGAACGCTGGTTGGATTTAGCCCTGGTGGTGGAGGAATTCCGTTCAACAGTAATTTGGCAAGAAATAAT
>NZ_JAAHHU010000135.1:0-14387 GCF_010672095.1 Moorena sp. SIO3I6
GAGATCAATCATCCTTTTCCAACAATGATGAGTTTGAAGCCATCAGGGACTCAATCCCAGATGGCGATAAACAGGGATTCATTACTCAAACCTTTGATGCAGTTGGTGGCTGGATGGATAATCTAGTTTCCTCCGTTGGATTAAGCCGTGATTCACTGTCCGACAGTCTCGGGGGTTTTGTAGAAATTGCCGATGACAAGTTAGACTATGTGGCGGCATTTCTAGACGCTAGCACTAACTACTATGAGCATACTGGTATTCAAACCGTTGCGCGTCATTTAATTCTTCGTGCTGCTGAAGAAATTGACTAGCCTAGAGTGAACTACTATAGCGTTTTTCATAGTGATGAAAAACGCTATAATACACTAATAAAATTTTGCTCTCATCGAGTTAAGTACTAACCTTGACAATGCTGCAATACAAAGTTGATAAGCTGACTGAATCCCCTAACTTTGTATTAGTTGCTGCTGGATTAATAATGGCTTTAGCGGTAACAGGCTGTGAGCAATGGGATTCATCTGGCAGGATAAGTAGACCAACACCAGACAATTTTCCTACTCGTACCTTACCGAGAGCGAACCCTAGGCAGTCGCCGCCAGCGATTAAGCAAGTTTTGTACGTGGATTCTCAACAGGGTACGGACACGGAAAACGCTGGTCTAACCACTGCTAATCCCTTCAAAACTATTACCTATGCCTTAAAGCAAGCTCGTCCCTTAGCTACTATCCAGCTAGCGCCAGGTCAGTACACCGTTGAACAGGGAGAAACCTTTCCCCTTAAACTCAAACCTGGCATGATTCTCCAGGGAAACAAGTCCGCTAGAGGTGAAGGAGTAGTGATAATTGGTGGCGGTCTTTACCTCAGTCGCACGTGGGCAGGTCAGAATGTGACGATATTGGCAGCTCAAGATACTCAGATTCTGGGACTAACTATTACTAATCCTAATACCAGAGGGAGTGGTGTGTGGGTAGAATCCACCAATCCCATCATTCGTAACAATACCTTTATCAATAGCGATCGCGAAGGAGTGTTTGTTAGTGGTAAAGGAAATCCTCTGATTGAAAATAACCGTTTTGCCAATAACCAAGGAAACGGTATCTCTGTAACTCGGGAAGCAACAGGAGAAATCCGGGGTAATATTATTGAGCAAACCGGTCATGGTTTGGCGATAGGGGGCAACAGTTCACCCTTGGTAGTAAATAATCAGATTCGTGACAACATTGACGGGGTAGTGATTGAAGGGTCTGCACGTCCTGTGCTGCGCGAGAACCAAATTATCAACAATAGTAGGGATGGCTTGGTAGCGATTAGCCAATCTCAGCCAGATTTAGGCACTGCTAG
Source organism: Moorena sp. SIO3I6 (assembly GCF_010672095.1). Classification (NCBI taxonomy): domain Bacteria; kingdom Bacillati; phylum Cyanobacteriota; class Cyanophyceae; order Coleofasciculales; family Coleofasciculaceae; genus Moorena; species Moorena sp. SIO3I6. The sequence goes on from NZ_JAAHHU010000135.1 coordinate 1,342, forward strand.
TACTCCTGGAAATAACCTTTTTGAAGGCAATGAACGTTATGACATTTATAATGTTACTGGCAAAAAGCTATTAGTAATTGGTAATCAGCTCAAGGGGGATGGGGTTGCTGCACTGCTAGAAGCTCAACCAAGTTCTCCTGAATTTCCTGAAGACTTTGACGTTAATTAGTATTGCTCAGTATGCTACCTAAGCAAAGCTGATAGCTTACAGATTTTTTTCATGATTCCTTCACAATTGACATTTAAAATTGTGTATGTTTTCGTGAGAGAAGTTTATAATTAAAACAACTGAAAATGGGTCAATCAATTATTGAATTAGTTGACGAACTTCCAACGGATAATATAACCGTAACAGTACTGAATGTCCTGGATTTTGTTGTTCCGGGGGAATGGGAAAATCTCGTCGGTTTTCACAATACAATTAGCGCAGTTACAGGGGAAACAGATCAAGATGTGATTGAGTCAATTAGTGCCCGCGCCCTTGAGCTGTACGAAGACCCTGATCAGGGATACCAAACAGCTATCTGGATTTACCAAACTCTTGACAATACTGACACAGCGATCGCAGCAGCAGCTTTAGCTGACAAAGTCGGGGATACTTTGAGTTGGATCCCATTCTTAGACAAACTGACTCCCAAAGCTGACACCGTTCAATCTTTTGATTTGAGTATAAAACTGGTCGGAGAACTGATCGCTCATAGCAAGATTCACGGCCTTGGCTTTAATCCCGTGGATTTTGCTGCTTCTGTGACAGAAAACTATCATAACGAAGCTCTGATGCGAATGGTAGCCTTAGTTTGCATCGATGGTCTAATTCCTCTGGGTGCTGACTTCATCTCTAAAGTCCGAAATAGCCTGGATGAAGGAGGGGAGTCCGCTCTAGAAGATAATCGAGCCTTTGAAGTCCTCCGTGACTCAATTCCTGAATCCGATAAACAGGGATTTATCAGTAACACGTTTGACGCAGTTGGTGACTGGATGAATAATTTAATTTCCTCTACTGGGTTAAGCCCTGAGTCACTGTTTGAGCGTCTGGGTGGCTTCATAGAAGTTGCTGATGACAAGTTAGACTATGTAGCGGCATTTCTAGACGCTAGCACTAATTGTTATGAGCATACTGGGATTCAAACTGTTGCTCGTCATCTGATTCAGCGGGCAGCTCAAGATATTTGAGATTAAGTCTGGTTAATCACTTATCAAATAGTCCCTAAATTTTGGGTAAGCAGTCAGCTATCAGCTATCAGCTATCAGCTATCAGCTATCAGCTATCAGCTATCAGCTAATGGCCTACAGATGGTGCTACAGATGGTGCTACAGATGGTGCTATCAGCTATCAGCTGACGGCTGCATGCTTACTACCGAGACTTTGAATTCGATAAAATCTCGAACTATTAAGTGCGACCCGTGGCAAATTTAATTCTTAATGGGTCAAGCGCACCTTTAAATTCTCCCAAATGAGGTTTATTTTAAGCTGACCGCTGACTGCTGACCGCTTACAATTTTGGTAATTGGGATGAGGTAATGGGGTATCATTAATCTGATTACTATTCCCCATTGCCCCAGTACCCATTATCCATGAAATATAGCGCTACGCCCAAGTCAGAAGTCAGAAGTCAGAAGTCAGAAGTCAGAAGTCAGAAGTCAGAAGTCAGAAGTCAGCTATGACTGAGTTTCGGAGTTTAGGAATGTCAAACATCTGAATGGGTAGTGCTATATAAAGATTATTTTTGAATTTATTTGTGCCTATTTATTTTTGTTTGTGGCGTCTATGGTTTCTTTTACGGGTTAAATTCAAACGTTTAATCATTCTATCGACTGTGGAACGACCAATTAAAACTCCCGTTTCTTCGGCTAACCAAATCCGGAGTTCATCTAAGGTAGCATCATTGTTTTTGATGACAAGATCTCGGAGAATAGCTAATTGCTCTGGGGTAAGTTTTATCGGAGTTTGTTTAGTTCGAACTTTGGGAGCAATATTTCCGGTTTCTCGATACTGTTTGAGTAATTTTTGAACAAAGCTTAAGGCAACATTAAACTGTTGAGCAAGCTTACGTTGAGAGATATTGCCTTGATTATAAGCATCAATAATTTTTTGTCTAAGATCAACAGAGTAGGCTTTCATGGTTCTTGAGCAGAATTATCTGAGGTATCCTCATTGTACCTGACTAGCTTGGTAAAATCTAGATCCGATTGGCTTAACATTCGAGGCTGGTAAGCATTCAGCCGTCAGCTGTCAGCTGTCAGCCTTTGAATCAGCGATGCAGCAAGGGAACAGGGGAGGTCACGTCACCTGAACTTGCTAATGGTGCTTGAGATGACCGTGAGCCAGTGCCGACCTGTGGGGGTTCCCCCCATGAGCAACTGGCGTGGTTTCCACGGGGCAAACAGCGGTGCGGACGCAGGTGACCCACACAGACCCAAAACCACTCGCTATTGGATCAAGACAACAGGTAAGCATTCGAATAATGCTGAGTTACGGAATGCTGACGGCTGAATGCTGACGGCTGAATGCTGACGTTGTCAAGTAATGTAAAAGTAGTTAGATGGACAAAGAGCAGACACTAGCAGCTGGGTGATTCAAAGCACGTTTATGATGCAATATCGAAGATTTGGGCGTACAGAGTTACAGATGCCAGTCTTTTCCTGTGGTGGTATGCGATACCAGTTCAAGTGGCAGGATGTTCCCAAGGAGCAAATTCCCCGAGATCATCAACAGAATGTCGAAGCAACAATCCGTCGTTCTTTAGAAGTTGGCATTCATCACATAGAAACTGCTCGTGGCTATGGTACTTCTGAGATGCAATTAGGAGAGATTTTGCCCAAATTTACCCGAGAACAACTGATTGTTCAGACTAAAGTTACTCCTAAGCCTGACCCCAAAGAGTTTCGTCGTAAGTTTAATCAATCCCTCGGTTTCCTACAACTTGACTATGTTGACCTACTGGGAATCCATGGGATTAATACCCCTGAGTTGCTAGATGATACTATCCGTCCCGGTGGTTATTTAGATGTGGCGCGACAGCTTCAAGCAGAGGGTAAGGTACGGTTTATTGGCTTCTCCACCCATGGTCCTACAGATGTAATTGTTAACACCATTGAAACCGACCAGTTTGACTACGTTAACCTGCACTGGTATTACATTAATCAGTTAAATTGGCCTGCTATTGAAGCCGCTACTCGTCACGATATGGGGGTGTTCATCATTAGCCCTTCCGATAAAGGGGGTATGCTCTATAAACCACCACAACGGTTAGTGGAACTTTGTGCTCCCCTTAGCCCAATGGTGTTTAATGATTTGTTTTGTTTGAGCCATCCCCAGGTCCATACCTTGAGTCTAGGCGCATCTCGACCATCAGATTTTGATGAACACCTCAAAGCTGTAGAACTTCTGGAGCACTCAGAGGAAATATTACCACCGATTTTAGAGCGTTTGGAGTCAGAAGCGATCGCAAAATTGGGAGAAGACTGGTTCCGAAGTTGGCACATTGGTTTACCCACCCATTCAGAAACCCCAGGTGGTATAAATATTCCAGTGATTTTGTGGTTGAGGAATTTAGCGATCGCGTACGATCTGGTTGAGTATGCAAAAATGCGCTACAACCTTTTAACTAATGCGGGTCACTGGTTTCCTGGGGCCCAAGCCAATCAGGTCAGAGAATTAGACCTGACGGAATGTTTGCGTAAAAGTCCTCATGCTGATCTAATACCAGCTTTTCTGGAAGATGCCCATAACTTATTAGGGGGTAAACCAGTCAAACGCCTATCCCAACAATAATGAATGGCTCTAAAACGACCCTAATTTTTTTGTGTAGATTTTTTAAGAACTTTCGGAATCTCTGTAATAACTCGTGAAGCCACCTCTGGTGCAGTCTGCCCAGATTGTTGACAGATGTGAAGGTCAGCTAATTCATAAAGACTCCGTCTTTGGTCAAGAATTTTCTGCAATTCTAAAGCAGGATCAGGTTTCTGTAATAAGGGGCGAGTGGTATCCTCTTGCAAGCGTTCGATTAACATTGCCACAGGCACATCCAACCAGACCACCAGACCATAATGCAGATAACTCCAATTCTGGGGTTTAATTACAATACCGCCTCCTGTAGCAACAATCAATTGCTGATAAGCCGATAGTTCCGAGAGTACCTGAGTCTCCAGCTGTCGAAAGACTTCTTCACCGTCGTCAGCAAATATCTGGTTAATCGTTTTACCTGCAATTTGCTCAATCAGGGCATCTGTATCACAAAAACCATAGCCTAGCTCACTAGCTAGTAAACCTCCAACAGTAGTTTTGCCAGCGCCCATCATGCCAATCAGAAAAACATTGATGCCCTTCAACAAGTCATTCACGCATGCCCTCTCCAGTTTAATCAGTGATTACCCTTAGTTCACTTAATAAACCGTACCACTATAGGGTTCCCACTGGGAGACAGCCTTTCACATTTATGTTATTATCCACAATAGCTTCATCTAAACTTCATCCCAAAAAAATCGATGTACCGTGGTTTTGGGGAGCCAGTGAGGCCAAAGGGGGTAACCACTGGGCCTGACTTTGGTGCTTCGGTAAGCCTTAGCACACAGCCTCTCCCTATGAGCAACTGCCGTGGTTTTGCTCATCTGCGACTGCATCAAGACAACGGGAACGTGGAAACCGTCATAATTCATGTGGCTATGTGGCGGAGGAAGCAAGACAAGGCGGTTAAAACCGCCATCATTATAAAAATAGCCAGAAACTTAGGCTTAGACCTAAGCCGACTGGGTAAGCGGTGTTTGACCACCGTAAGACTGGTCAGGCTCTGGACTGAATAAAAGTCCAAGCTTGGCACGAGGGTAAAATAATCCTCAATTTTTTAGACCAGGGAGACTCAAATATGTATAAAGCATAGTTTCTAATCCCTGGCGCTCAACTACCTGATGAAGCAGCTGATTTCGGTGTTTCACAAAACTATCAACTAGTGGAACCGATCTACTGGTTTTCACTAGTGGTCACTCCATCTATAGTAGGGGTAACAAAGTAAATGTTGCTAATTCGTGACATTGTCAAACAAGCTCTCACCACCGGTTATCTTACCATAGAAGCCGAGGATAAATTACGCAGGATGCTTCATCAAAAACATAAAAAGTACGATTTGGCGGATCTGGATGCCTTTATGGTCTTACAAGAAGCCGCTATGACTGGTCGCGTGAGACAGCAATCTCGCGAACAAATGAACAATTAGCTTCATCCGCTCTTATGGCTCACAACGAACATGCGCAGCATAAGTGTCAGATGAATTGCGGACAGGGTTTATAATAGTTTATAATAGTAGGGAAAATAAATTAAGAGCTAACCGCCACCTACGTGCTTAAAAATAGAACTTATTGTATTGTTCCGGCGGGTCGGGGCATCCTGTGTCGTTAATAAAGTAACCCGTGTATCCGTTCGCAATAGCTGGAGTTGCTAAGAAGCACACACTGAACCGTACTTGTCAGTGTGGGAGTATGTTACCCAAATGGATAATTATTGAGTAACTATCTAACAGTGACAGCCAAGAAGTGACCTTTCACTGCCTTGGCTGCTATTGTTATGCTAGTCTTGAACTTCCCCATCCGTCGCCGGAATGGGGATTCTTAGGCACAACCTAATTGGCTGTTATCGACCTGGGCGTAACTTTCCCCCGCACGGTCGGTAGCTGGTAGGGTCAATACCCAGTTTTTTTTTGAGACCCTTATTTCTTATATTAACACCACACTGGGAAAATTAATCCCCGACCTAAGAGGACGGGGTATTCAATTCCGTCTCAAACTCTCTCCAACGAGCAAGAAAATCAACCGTCAGTAAGGTTATTCAAAGTCTTCATCATCCTCAAACCCCCAGTCCTCTTCATCCTCTTCAGGCTGCTTAGCTACTTTCTTGTAAGGTGGATTAATTACTCGATACTTGGCATCGTAAACTGTTTCGGATTTACCAACACCTGAATTACCAGGTTTGCGATAACTATAGGAATAAACAGAGCCACTTTGATCACTACTTTCGGGTTCTTCGCTCAGGTCATAGCTAGTGGGATCCCCTTTAGTGGTGTGTGAGGTCGAATCTTGCTTAACCCCTTGGCGACCTGATGAAACTCGATCTGAATTCTGATCTTCCTCAAACTCCCACTCTTGACTACTACTTTCTTCCCAATCCGAGCTTGTATCATCTTTTGACGTTTGTTTCGAGGCTGGACGCTCACGAGTTTTCTCCTGCCTCGTCTGGGTTTGATAACTTTCACGACGGCTATATTCAGAAAATAATGGCTCGTCGTCTGGTGGTTCAGAATTTCGACGAGAGTAACGCCAAGCCAGGTAATTGGGGAGTCGTAGGCTGATGCTAGTTAGAACTCCAGCTCCAATGGCACCAACAATCCACAAGGCTAGAGGTAGAGGTGGTGTCTTCATGCCGAGAAAGACTAACGGTAGCACTGGCAACCAATTATCAACAACAAACAGTGCCAATCCACCTATTACCAAACATAAGAATATAATAATCCTAAACATAAACCAAGGGATTGAAGGTTATAGGTTAAAGGTTGAGGGGTGATGAAGATTTATCAGCATATGTCCGGCTCAAGGCAGAAAACTCTGACGATTTAGCCTCCTACTACTCGGTCTTTTAACTCTGCCCTATTTTCCCCCATCTTTCCGATATCTTTATTTCCTACCTATCATAGTAGGGAATCATTACTTCTCCCCTGCCACCGTTTTAGGGGAATGCAGTCAATGTCTAACTGGTCTAAAGCACGAGCTACCACAAAATCCACCAAATCTTCGATGGTTTGAGGGTTATGGTACCAAGCGGGAATAGCTGGAACTATTCTAACTCCTGTTTCTGCTAATCTGGTCAGGTTACGCAGATGGATTAAACTAAAGGGTGTTTCCCGAGGTACGATTACTAGCTGACGCCCTTCTTTAATTTGAACATCTGCTGAACGCTCCAGCAGGTCAGTACTGAAGCCCGCAGCCATTTTCGCTACGGTATTCATACTACAGGGCATGATCACCATTCCTAAAGTACGGAAAGAACCACTAGCAATGCTGGCTCCCACATCCCCCCACCGATGACAAATGAGTTTGCCTCCCTGATCGACTGCCGCTTGCTGACGCCAGAATTGTTCTTGTAGATCGGGTTCTAGAGGCATGCGAATATTTTGCTCTGCCTGCCAAACCATATAGGTAGATTTCGATGCCACCAGCTCAATAGCATAGTCAGCCTCTAGTAAATACTTTAAAGCCCGTACAGCATAGATTAGCCCAGATGCACCGGTGACACCAAGAATTAAAGGAATTGTCATTAGTCAGTAGTCAAATCATGTCCGGTTTAATACTTATCATTGAATGGTGTTCGTCATTTGTTTATTAATTTTTAATTTAAAATTGTTAATTAACAAAAGGGAATTAACCCTATTATCATCAATACTATTATAAGTGATTAACTGGACTTAATATGATTTCATTGGTAGTGATTGGTTAGTGGTTAGTGGTTAGTTAACCTTCTAGTAACCTACTAACCAATCACTAATAATTTACTCCTCTAAATCTTCGTTACTAGCAAAACTACCGCCACTTACGGTGACCAGGTCAATTTGTTGACGGTAATAATCCACACTCTTGACTTGGACTTCGACGCGATCGCCTAAGCGATAGGCAGTGCGATTTTTGCGACCCACTAGGCAGGCGTGACGGGAGCGATACTCGTACCAGTCATCCTTGAGAGAGCTAACGTGAACTAATCCTTCTACTAACAAGTCTTCAATTTCGACAAAAAAGCCGTAGGATTGAACCCCAGTAATTAGACCGCTGAAGATATCTCCTGTACGCTCTTTCATTTGTTCAGCTTTCTTTAACCCCTGTAAATCCATCTCTGCATCCATGGTGATCTTTTCACGGTCATTGAGATGGGGAATTAATGTAGTTAACTGATTTTCTAACTCTTGGTGAATTTCTGGTGGTAAAACATTCCAGTTTATATTACCTTGACAGCTGCTATGATTGAGATTTACGCGGTCTTTGGAACGGGTAGAACGACGGTCTCTTCCTTTTTCAAATACCAAATGCAGTAACTGTTGTACCCATAAATCTCCATAGCGCCTCAGTGGTGATACTCCGTGAGTATACCCAGTATCCAATGCTAGACCAAAGTGGGATCCTGGTTTTGAACTATAACCTGTTGGTTTTAAGGTTGATAACAACAAATAGATCAATACTTTAGGTGCTATGGATTTGGAAAATAGCTGGGTAAAGCCCTGATAGTCTTGAGAGGTAATGGTTTCTTCTTTCTCAAGCTGCATATCTAGCTCTAGATTCATGCCCAACCTAATCAAATCCTGAAGCCCATCCCAATCCGGTAGCCCCTGGACACAGTAAATCCCTGGCAAACCTAGGGCTTGGATATGGGTAGCTATTGCTTGATTGGCTAAGATCACTAATTCCTTCAACAACGACTGCATTGGTACTGTTGAAGAAACCTCCAGAGCCCCCACTCTTCCTTCATCTTTATAGGGGTATGGAATCTGGGACAAATTTAGGTCAAAGGCACCCCGCTGCTTTCGTTGCGCCCTGACTGCTGGACTCAAGGTAAAAAACAGTTCCTTGAGTATGTCCACCACAGGTGCCAATTCTGAGTCAGCTTCCTCATGTCCCCCCAGAAGGGACTGAGCCTGCTCATAAGTGAGCTGGTAGTGTACCTGGATTATGGACGGTTGAATCTCATATTCTACTACCTTACCAGCTTCGTCTAGAGTGAGTAGTACCGACATGGTTAAGCGGTCTTGACCTGGTACTAGGGAACAAAGCTGGGCAACGGCTTCCGGTAGTAAAGGCAATATCAGATCGGACAGATAAACTGCTGTACCCCTTTTTCTGGCTTCATCAGCCAAGGGAGAGTCAGGGACAAAGTAAGCCACATCAGCAATATGTATCCCCAGTTGCCACTGATTTGCTTCGGTTTTTTCTAGAGTAAAGGCGTTTTCTACAATTACCTTCTCTGAGTTAGCTAGCTTATCTTCAATGGTAATGGTCAGAACTTTTCGCAAATCTAGGCGCTGGGTATAGTCTGATTTTTTCAGCTTTTTCGGTAAGTTATCAGCGGCTAGAAGTACCTCATCAGGGAAGTTAGAGCGTAAATCGTGCTTGCAACAGACAATGTCGGTGTCAGCCGCATCTTCTGCATCACTTCCTAAAATACGGGCAACTTTTCCCAGGGGAGGGTTTTGTCCGAGGGGGTAGCGTAGCACTTCTACATGAACCAGATGATCCACTGCTTTGTCTAAGGTTTCCTCATCCGGTTCAAGATCTAGTTCAAACAAGAGTCGGTCATCAAGGGGAAAGGCTCGGTAACCATTACCAATTTCCTTGACTCGCGCTAGCACTGAAGGATTTACCCGTTCGAGAATTAACCGCACTTCTCCTTCAGGAGAGCGGCGTCGGCTACCTTCTTTGGTAACTTTGACTAGGACGCGATCGCCATTCCAGGCAGTACTCAGATTGCTCTCCCGAATGTAAATATCATCGGCTCCCTCGACTTCTTGGATGGCGAAACAAAAGCCTTTACTGGAACAGCGCAGCTTGGCTTCCACCACATCTTCTTCATAAACACGCCGATACCTGCCGCGATCTTTGACCAGAATTCCTAATTTTTCCAGTGCATCCAGGGCAATCTGGAGTTTTTTGAGACCGTCTTTGTCTTGGCAACCAAGTTTTTTTTCTAAGACTTTGGGTGCCACTAGTTTATCATCGGTAAAATTAGAAAGTAATGTAGCGATTGAAAATTCCATCCAACAATCCTTTTCGTCTGATCGTGGTTTTTGCTTGTTGCCCTTAAGACTATGCGATCGCTAGGGTAGGACAGTCCCTGATGCGATCGGGTCATCGGCTGAACATTGAAAGGCAAGCCAGGTGTACACTTCCCCAACAGCAGAGAATAGTGCATCAGTATTCCCGGGTAGCTGAACTTGTTCCACCCCTTGTGTTTCTTTCCCAGGAAAGGGTATCCACTGATGGTTTGCCTAAACTGGTTAACCGACTCTGTTGTTTTTGTTCCGAAGCAAGACTAAGGTCAGGGTAACTTTTTAGGATAATGACTCACCTAACAAAGCTTGCGGGATTTTTGAGTCAGAGCTTGGTCAATAGCCAGTGATTCAAACGCCATGGCACCTTCTTTGAGTTACGGTTTGAGGCCCCCAGGACGATTGTTTCGTTGGCGAAGTTGTCATCAAACGGGTACTAATCAGGCAGTTATGTATAAGAAGCAACCGATTCCAAGAGCAAGAGTGAGAATGTCCAATGCCACCCAGTTTCTTTGGTTAGAACTCTTATGTTCAGACACTGCAATACTCGGAACCATTAAGCTTGCTGGTAACTTAGTCCCCTTGCTTTGCCGATGCTTTAGCCCCTGGGGCAAAAGAGAAGCTTAGCTTAGTCTGGTCAGCCTTGGAACTGTGTCCAAATTCCCCAGTTATATCTACTAGTCTACCTATTGGGCAACCGATTGGTCACGCTTACGCCCTAAATTCAGATTTGCTGAATCGTCATACTGACTTGCGTAGGCTAAAAGGCAACGGACTACATCAGGAGATAACAGCTCTTGTGGAACATAGTAGGTGTGGGCAACGAGGGGAACTTGGAGGTACCCGCCCTCTGATTTCCTGTTCCTAGAGCGCCTGGGAAAAAGAAACTTTGGTTTTGCTTGGCTGTGCTGCTCAACTGGATCAGGAACACCACTGAAATTCCTTTCTCCTACGTCTGTTGAAGACTTGAACTACAGAAGGATTTAGCGCCAGCTTACCAAAGATAGTTCTATTATATTATGTTTTATTGTACATCAACGGGAGTACGGAATCGGGAAGAAATGTTCCGGTGATCCGCAGATCAGCTGTTCCCTTTGCTACAGTTCTCGGGTCAAGCTATGCTATGATGTAATGCTTAGATTTGGGCAGGAAATGGTTTTATGTTTACTCAGTTCCGAGATCGTTATCCTCAAGGCAGCTTGATCAGCGATCTTTTAGCGATTGACCATGGTCAGTACATAGTACGTTGCTCCGTTAAAGTTGAGGATACCATTTTGGTCACTGGTCTAGCTGCTGCCCAAACCGTTGAATTAGCAGAAGATCAAGCCAGACTTAGAGCCTTAGCTGCTTTAGGCATGGATAGCACCAAAGGGATTGATCAAAACAAGGATAATCCCAGAGCAAAGCGTGAGGTAAATCTGCCGCTGCAACCATTGCCTCGCTATGATGTTGGCTCGACCTCAGCAAGTCAGGAACAGACTCAACCCAATCATCATTTTACTCAAGCTACTCGAACCGGTGACACCAGTAGTTACTCTTTCTCAGAGTCAAGAGCTAGAGAGGTTAGGGAAACCGCTGCCAATATCCCATCAGTAGAACCAGCAAGGAACTTTAGCAATGATTCCTTCTCAAGGGAAGTAGAAACCTCTGTGCCAGCTGACATCCCTAAGAAGAGGGAGCCAATTAGCTACCAGACCTCACAACCTGATCCTCCAGTCCAGTCATATTCTCAACATACCATGGAGACTAACACCAGTGACATGGGATCATCGAGTCTTCCGATTATTGACCATTCTGAAATCATTACTAAAACCAATGTAGAAATGAAGCGTCTGGGTTGGACAACTCAACAGGGGAAAGACTATCTTCTACAAACTTACGGTAAGCGATCGCGTCAGCTGCTCAGTGACGATGAGTTAATGTCTTTTCTGAGGTATCTAGAATCCCAACCAATACCTTCAGATTCGTAAGCTATTAGCTATAGGAAAGGGAATCGGGAATCGGGAATCGGGAATCGGAACCCACCCCTAACCCCTCCCAGGAGGGGTTAGGGAATCGGGAATCGGGAAAAAATCCTGTGTACCTGATAGTTATGAAAAACCCTGTAAGTAACATTAGATTAACAACAAAAGCGATGCTCAGCAAAGAGTATCGCTTTTTTTTATTAACCTGATATCGTCAGCTATCAGCATTCATCGTTCAGTTGAAATTTTTATAATTCAATTATCTGCAAATTGCTATAAATCTGGCATCTAAAATTATAACCATAAATTTCATTACTTAACTAATCAAATACTATAGCAATTATATTTCCCATGAGGTACAAACTGAGCCCCCGTTGGTCCCCCTTAAAAAGGGGGACTTTGAGCTTGATAAGCGTACATAAATTCAATAAACGCTATCTTCATTTTATCTGTTCCCGATTCCCGATTCCCGATTCCCGATTCCCGATTCCCGATTCCCGATTCCCGATTCCCTATTTAATCCCTCTAATTATAACGTTCAAATCCATTGCAACTTCTCCATAAAACTTCCAAAAAAAAATTTTTAAAACCCTTGACAAAATAAAATATAATAATTATGATTATATTTATAACGTCGAGTTCAATATTTGAAACATGTCACCAGAATTTAACCCAAACCTCAAAAAATACCCTGTTGAGCACACTCTCAAAGGCTCTCGTAAAGCAGTAATCTATAGCATGCACACCCTTTATGTTTTTGGGTATGCAGAGATTTGCGAGTGGAGCCCTATGGAGCCGACGGAGGTGCCAGGGGAAGTGAAGACTACAATGATGAAGTATTGGCTGTTGCCATAACACTTTAAATTTCTGGGGGGGTTTTCCCCCCTAGCAAAGCCTCCTGGTCTTATAAAATAAGATCAGATCAGGTTTGGTTTGGGATCTGACTGACATGACAATTTCAATCCACTTATTGTGGCATTGAAAAAGCCGTAGACATAATGTCTACGGCTATTTTTTTTTCTTTTTAGACTTATTGCCTATTGCTAGCATGCCTATTGCTAGCATGCCTAGTCTTGCCTATTACCTAGGGGGTGTTTTCAAAGTTTTCCGCAAGATTATGATCCCCCCCAGCCCCCCTTAAAAAAGGGGGGAGCCATACTCAAAGTCCCCCTTTTTTAAGCTATCCATTAGGCAAAAGTAGTCGAAACGGTGATAGAGACTAGGATTTAGGCAAGGATTGGGAGAGGAGTGGTGAGAGCCATTATTAGACGAATAGGGGTTTCCA
>NZ_JAAHHU010001350.1:0-1401 GCF_010672095.1 Moorena sp. SIO3I6
AGTTACCGCAAGAAGAGTGCAGCCTTTATAGTTGGTAGGCTATGCATCAAAGGTAACAGGTTTTGTTGTAAGGCTGCACTCTTCTAAGGTTTCGTCTCCGGCACGTTGCGTAATCCGGTCTAACGACTTGGTCGCCTATGTTCGCGAAGCGTGCCGTAAGGCAAGATCTGAGGGTCAAAAACCTGGTTAGAAACCATTGTCTAGCTAAGTCTATTAATGATGCAGGTTGGTATAACTTTCGGGAGTGGATAGAATATTTCGGGCAGAAGTTTGGTCGGGTTACCGTTGCAGTGAATCCGGCTTACACAAGCCAGAATTGTTCTAACTGCGGCGAGGTAGTCAAGAAGTCATTATCAACTCGAACCCATGTTTGTAAATGTGGGTGTCGGCTAGACCGCGACCACAATGCCGCCAAAAATATCCTAACTAGAGCCTTGAGTACCGTGGGGCACACGGGAACTTTACGTGCGGCCTGTTTCAACCAGGAGACTCTGAAAACAGAGAGGTATGGGTTGAGAGTCAAGGGGAAAACAACCCCAAAGCTTAACTGATGATTCAATGGATGCAGGTGCAAACCCTAGCCCCCTAGAGGATGGGTGACTCCTTATCTGACCCCACCGAGTAGGCGACATCCTACAGAGTGAAGCGGGTATCAGGGCGCAATCAGAACCGACGCAGGTAGGTATCACTGGCGCTAAAAGGGAGATGGCATGGATAAACATACTCTAGAAAAGCGTCTAATCCCGGCAATCCAACCTGGGAACCACTAGTGGAGAAGCAACTACCATATAACCTCACAGAGTTTTGTAAAGGACATCTGTAATCCTTGAGGCGGTAGTAGGCGAAATGAGTAGTCCTAAACCATCATATAAATCTAATCATCGGAACAGGTAAAAACGACAGCAACTGGGTCTAAGGAACGGTCGAAACCTTAGTAAGGAATGTCTAACTTAATCCCCACTGTCGGGTAGGATGCCACCAAAACTGGTGGCGGGTATTCAGAAAACACAAATTGGAGAAGAGCATGGTTAGACGCCACGACCGAAAGGAAGCGAGCGAACTCTGGAAAAGTCAAAATTGGAAGAAACTCCGCAAAGACTTATTCCGCCTACAAAGACGAGTGTTCAAAGCAGTTCGAGAAGGCGACATTGGTAAAGCAAAGTCTCTACAGAAACTGATAATGAAATCCCGCGCAGCACAAATGTTGGCTGTCCGTCAAATAACGCAACTAAATCAGGGTAAGAAAACCGCAGGAATCGATGGAGTTAAATCCATGGATTACTACGAAAGAGTAAAACTCGTAAAAAGATTGCAGAAAGAAGGAAACAACTGGATGCATTCAGGATTACGAGAAATCCCTATACCAAAGAAGAATGGTAAAACCAGAATTCTAAAGGTACC
>NZ_JAAHHU010001351.1:0-1399 GCF_010672095.1 Moorena sp. SIO3I6
TGTTGGTTACTGGAAATTCCTCTAGTTAAGTTTTCGATTAGATTAGCCCAATCCTTTAATATATAGCGCTATAGTTCAAGAGTTGTCCTGTCAGGTAAATATATTTCGCAATACTTTAAAAAATACTTTTAAAGATGTCTATTTGATCAGCTTCATCAGCTGGCTTGGGGCAAGTGATTGGGGAAAACGCTACCTCTATCAGGCAATCCCTATGCCCAAAAAAAAAAGAGAGCCACGTTTTTGACTCTCTCGATCATCAGGGTGCATCTACTAATTAAAATTTATCACAAATGGTGAGGGGTGTGACCCCTCATCGCAAAAATCAGCCATTTGGCTGATACATATGGGCTCAATACCTGTGCGATATTGCCTGTCCGATATAGATTATGTTGGCTTTTTGGCTTATTTTTAGCTCAATTACACCGGATCAGCCCAAAACTTGTGCCCTAAGGGTCATCCTATAGGACAAACATCTAGATTCGTAATAATTCAAGGGTATTGAGAGCAAATTGACAAAAGCGATCGCGTGGGTGGCAGAGATAATCTCAAGCTTGTGCCAGTGGTAAGATAACCAAAAACTGAGGTCAATAGTTATCAGTTAGTAGAGGTACACAACCGTGGATCTCTATAGTGGATCTCTATAGTAGTAACCAGCAGGAGAGTCTGTTGACTGAAGTGATGCTCTAGAAAAGACTTCAAATCCTAGGTACTTGGGTTGTGGAATCGTTCAGAGGTTTGGATTAAATTTCCTGAAACTCTAGATTACCTTAAGTAGTGGGTATTAGAATTAACTTAAGTTACACCCTTGTCTGATGAAATTTGCTACTATTGCCCAAGCTAATAGAATAATAATCTTTATACTAACGTTTTGCTTAAGTGGGTGTTTTCCTCAACTTGATCAAATACTCATAAATCCATCTTGTCGGAAAGCTGAAGAAGTTGTAAAAACAGCCCAAAATCAATTCAATAGTATAGTGTTTAATGTGACCGTAGAAAGTACCGATAAAGAAACCATTGAAAAGCTATACTCACAATTTAAAACTCTTGAAGAGTCAGAAGAACAAGCTTATAAAATATGTCACAAAACCTAGCTCATTTTTTTTATTTATATAGCTTTATTTAAAGGTAACAAGTAACAGGCAATAGGGACATAATAGCAGCGATTAATCGCTTTTTTTCAATTCTATGTTTACATCTCAAAGAAAAAGCCTCTATTTATTATTTTACCGAAAACTAATCCTGATCAAGCCCATAAGATTGCAACATTTTTTCTCGCCGTTTACGAGCAATTGCTTGTAGATCAATGTTTCGATCAGTCTCATCAACAATTTCACCGGTTAGCACTTCCAGTACATCTTCCAGGGTGACTACACCAGAAACACCCCCATATTCATCCAGT
>NZ_JAAHHU010001352.1:0-1399 GCF_010672095.1 Moorena sp. SIO3I6
AATTGTTATTAAAGGTTATCATTATGGGACTTGTCACCAATAAACACTCATCTTTGCTTCAGGCATAAATAATTAAATAATTCATCGGTTGTTTTTAACCGACTTATTCAGCAAGCCCTAGTTATGGATGCTTTTTAAAAAACCCTTCCAAAAGACAACACCACTAATAATCAAGCCCTACAGCAAGTACAACTCTCGCGGCTCTTGACTCCTGAATACAGTCACTGTCACAAGCCCTTAGTACTGGTCACCATTTATTCTTGTTGATAGTGGTTGAGATTAATTCCCTGCGATATGCACCACCAACTCCCGGTAGTGAGCCTGTCGCCGATGCTCCCAAATATAAATGCCCTGCCAGGTTCCTAGGAGCAATCTCCCTTGAGCAATAGGAATCTGTTCCGATGTTTTGGTCAGTGCAGTGCGGATATGAGCAGGCATATCATCGGGACCTTCCGCACTATGGCTATAGCTTTTGCCATCTTCTGGTACTAATTTAGCAAAAAAGTTCGATAAATCCGTGAGCACATCAGGATCAGCATTTTCCTGAATTACCAAACTTGCCGAGGTATGACGCAGGAAAATGGTACACAATCCAGTCTCGAGTCCTGATGTAGCAACCACGGATTGAACTTTCCGGGTAATGTTGGAGAACGATTTACCGGTAGTCTTAATTTTGAGTCGTTGTTGATAATGAGTCATAGAAAGGTTGGTTAATCGAGCCACTGCTACCCGAGCTGTTTCAGTTCCTCCGATGGTGTTTCCGAGGTTTCTGTGGCTACAGCTGTTGGTGGATGGTCAACAGACTTATCCACCACAGGTGTTTCCGAGGTTTCTGTGGCTACAGCTGTTGGTGGATGGTCAGCAGACTTATCCACCACAGGTGTTTCCGAGGTTTCTGTGGCTACAGCTGTTGGTGGATGGTCAGCAGACTTATCCACCACAGCAGCAGTTTCTGATGACTCTAGAGTATCTTTTGATAACGACTCAGGGACAGTTGCCAATTCTTCTGTATACAACTTATCCAGTTGAGCAGCAGTTTCTGATAACTCTGGCTTTTCTGCTGATTCTGGCTCAGTTGCAGATTGATTGTCACTCGACTCATCTGCCTGCTCCGAATTTTCTGATACCTCTGGATTCTCCGGTTCCCCGTCACGCCAAGGGGAATCATAGTGATTCCAGGGCAGAATTGGCTCGTTGGGCAGGTTACGGGTCAAGACAGTGATGTTCTCTGGGTCTGGTTCCGGTAAACTCAAAGGTTCTCCAGAGGTTTTGTTATTAACCTGTTTAGAATTCATAGTCTCAGCGAAAGCCAACAATACATCACATCAGTTTAAGCGCAGGAATGCAAAACTCTGCTATGACATTCAAAGTAATAATCAAGGCAACCCCCCAAGTTACA
>NZ_JAAHHU010001353.1:0-1398 GCF_010672095.1 Moorena sp. SIO3I6
ATACTCAGAAGATGGAAAACCCTGAGATTTCTGGCACAGAGTATCAGCAGGGCACACTCTACGGATATGAAGTTAGAGAATATCTACTTTCCAAATGGAATCGTAAATGTGCTTACTGTGGTGTGACCGATACTCAACTAGAGGTCGAACACATCAAACCTAAATCAAAGGGCGGTTCTGACCGAGTAAGTAACCTAGCAATTGCTTGTAGGAAGTGCAATCAAATCAAAGGTAATCAGGAAATCGAACAGTTTTTATCTGGTAAACCTGATGTTCTAAAGCGTATTCTTTCTCAAGCCAAACGACCTTTAGTCGATGGGGCAGCCGTCAACTCAACTCGATGGAAGTTGTATAACGAATTAAAAGCCTTAGGTTTGCCGATTGAAACAGGGTCAGGTGGATTAACTAAGTACAATCGATGTCGGCAGAACCTTCCAAAAACACACTGGTTAGATGCCGCGAATGTTGGAGAAGTCGATACTTTGTACATCGAAAGTTATCAGCCCTTGTTGATTTCAGCTAAAGGACATGGTACTCGTCAGATGTGCAGAACGAACAAGTTTGGCTTTCCCACTCGTTATGTACCAAGGTTTAAGTTTGTCAAAGGGTTTCAGACTGGAGATATTGCCAAAGCCGTTGTAACCAAAGGCAAGAAAATTGGAACCTACACAGGTAGAATAGCTACTCGAAAAACCGGTTCATTCAATATCTCCACTAAACACGAACTGGTTCAAGGAATTAGTCATAAATATTGCAGCATTGTACACCGGAAAGATGGATACTCTTATAGTTTCTAATTCAAAAGAATCTCTGTCAAGCTGCTGTTTATGTAAGGGGAGCGACTCCTCCCCATGCATGAATGACAGGGGTTTCCGTCGCTCCCCTTACCAACCCCTATTTTTTTGATGAAGATATCCAACTTAGACAACCAAACTATTGATCGCATTGTTGAAATGGCTTGGGAGGATAGAACACCATTTGAGGCAATTGAGGTTCAGTTTGGTCTCCAAGAGAAACACGTAATTCAATTAATGCGACGTTCCATGACTACTTCAAGCTTCAAGATGTGGCGTAAGAGAGTCACTGCACGTAACACCAAACATCTCCGAAAAAGAAATTTTACCGCAGGTCGCTTCAAGTCAAACAACCAAAAGAATTAAGTTAACAACACTATACGGTTTTTACTACCTAAATTACCGTATTAAGTCCTAGCAAATTATTTTTATAAGAATTAAAATAATTTATAACTGCATCAATATATTGTTATACAATAAATGGTAAGTCAGCCATGAAATATTCCGAGCAACTATCTCTAGAACAAGAATTCAATTTAAGAATATTTGCCGATCAAGTGCTGACTCTCTCCCTAGAGCAAGCCCAGGATTTATCTATTGAGCT
>NZ_JAAHHU010001354.1:0-1396 GCF_010672095.1 Moorena sp. SIO3I6
TGGGACTTTAGCGCAAATTATAAACAAAAATCGTGCTACTCTATATAGAGTATGCTTTTTAGGTTCGTATTCTTCTCCACTCAATCCGATGAAAGAAACCGTTTCCACAGCAATGCCCCCCTGCTTTGAAAGATGGTGTCAGCGTTTTGATGATATCTTCAAAACCAAAGCTCAAAGAAAGGAGTTTAGACACTATCTGGGGGGATTATTGGGAGAAAGTGAAAGAAAAAACCTATCTCAACTAGCGGCTGACGCTGTAGATGTGTCTTACCATAGCTTACGGCATTTTGCGGTTCGGGCAAACGGTCGTGAAATTGACATCAACGAACGCCGATTACAAGTGATGAATAGCTGTCGTCAGACGAAAATCTCTCGTGGCTTCTCACTGATTGTAGACGACAGTGGACACCGAAAGAGCGGGAATTTTACCCATGGAGTGGGAAGGCAATACATCGGAGAAATTGGTAAAACTGATAATGGGATAGTCCTGGTAACAACCCATCTGTATGATGGTCGAAAAAGTCTGCCATTGGATATTGAGTTATATCAACATGGTTTTTCATTGCCTCAAGGAAAAGAAGACCCGGAATTCCTCAAAAAACCAGAGCTGGCCTTAAACTTAATTGACCGGACATTAAATCGAGGGTATCATCCAGGAATTGTCCTCATTGATGCTGGATATGGAAACAATACATCTTTTCTGTTTGAGCTAGAAAATCGAAAACTTAAGTATTTAGGAGGAATTGCAAAAAATGCGCTTTTGGCGCACGCTACGCGAACGAAAAGTGACCGTAGAAAACTCGGATAATTATGGGGAAACCGTTCGTGTCGATGAGTTAGCCCAAAGCTTACCAGATGGGGCTTTCACTGAATTGCAGCTCAATCTCAATAAGTCAAAAACTCTATGGGTCGCCACAATGGAAGTGGAAGTCTCTCGTCTGAGTGGAAAAAGAAGTCTGGCAATCGTCATGAATCAACCGACTTTTAGTGAAGCCACAGATATTGACTATTTTTTGACTAATGTCGAAGCAAATATAGTGACTCCATTATGGGTAGTCGAGACTTATTCTCAAAGAAATTGGGTGGAAGTATTTTATAGAGAAGCTAAGGGTTGGTTGGGACTCAAAGAATATCAAGTTCGACACAAACGCAGTCTAATGAGGCATTTTATATTGGTGATGTGTGCCTATACTTTTATTCTTTGGCATCAACTCACTGGGGGATTGCGAAGGCGATGGGCAACAAAACCTTTAAAGACATTTACTGAGACTTTGGAGGCATTTCGGAGTGCCATATCTTACCGTTTTGTATGTTGGCTGCAGGAAAATATGGACGTATTTTTAAGATATAAAGCGAGTTTAGGCTTGATTTGGGCTTGATTTTTGCTAAAGTCCCA
>NZ_JAAHHU010001355.1:0-1396 GCF_010672095.1 Moorena sp. SIO3I6
CGAGAGGATGTTTTTTTTTCGTGAATGGTTAGGGCTTGCTCCAAGACAGCAAGAGCTTGACGGTATCTTCCAAGCTGGGTATAAGCTTCCCCTATATTTGCCAGTGCTCTGCCTTCGCCCTCAATTGAATTGCCTGAGTTTTGAAAAATCTTCATCGCTTGGCGAAAGCATCTCAGAGCCAGTACTGGTTGATGCCAGCTATTGTGAATTTCCCCTAGGTGATTAAGGATTTTAGCAATCTCTGAGTGAGCTTGAGTTTTTTGGAAAATCCTCAATGCTTTTAGATAAACCTTAAATGCCTTATCATCCTGGTTAGTCTGGGAATAAGCCATGCCGAGATGATGAAGAATGACCCCTAAACTCTTGGGTGAACCAACATCATTGGCCATTTGTAAACTTTGCTCGAGACACTTGATTCCCCAGGCATACTCTCCCAAACGGCAATGAACTAACCCAATGCGTTTGAGAGTATCAACTTGAGCAGCCAAATCTTCGTTAGTTTGACAAATTGCTAAGGTGTTTTGCAGTGTTTTTAGTATATTTTGTAACTGATTTTTGCGATACTTACGAGATTGAGGCTGGACAGGGTCATCTCCTGCAGTCTTGTTTTGGTGTTGATCGACTTCAGTTTCAACTAGATTCTGAACCAGATGTGCCATAGTAATATTGCTCCCTGATGTAGATGGAGGGGGGATGATGGAACCCAAGAAACTTGAGTAGCCCATCTCCCTTGCTCATTTTCAGCAGTTATGTCTCTGTTTTACCTCGGTTACCAGAGATAAGATTCCTCACAACTTGCTGTATATTCCTAAATATATTTTTCAGTAAGTTAAGGAAATTATTGAGCTATTTATAAAAATTAACATCAGTAGCCTATGCACACTAATCTGGAAAGACCTAGTTGCCGTCATACATACTAGCTTCTTTCCCGATCTCCCCGTTAGGCAGTTGCCGAGGATGCGCTTCTTGAAGCAAACTCACTCTCAAAATCTGTCCGGAGAAGGGTCACACCTACTCGAATAAGGAAGTAGTAGATGCACCCTGATCACCGCCCCCAGCTTTTACAGGTTGGGGGTTTCCTGATTTTTTTACCTATTCCTCTGTGGTTCAGTCTTTTGAGCACTAACCACTTATTTTCCTCGAAGAGTAGTAATTTCTTTAAGCCTCAGCTAAGACAAATAAACTCCCGCAGCTGCTCTAGATAAACCCCTGGAGCCTCCAACATCGGAAAGTGAGCTGTATCAGGAATTTCAACATACTTCACGTTTTGACTTAATTGTGAAGCTCTACGCCCTAGTGCTGAAGGAATAATTTTGTCGTATTCACCAGAAACTAGCAGGGTTGGCACCTTTAACTGAGCGAACTTATTAGGCATTACCTCAGCCGCATACTTACA
>NZ_JAAHHU010001356.1:0-1396 GCF_010672095.1 Moorena sp. SIO3I6
TCACTCGATGAATTTCTTCAACACAACGGGATGGATCTACAACATGTTCAAGGACTGCTTGGATTATGACTCCATCAAATGAATTATCTTTAAAAGGAATATTGTGGGAGTCAAAAATTACTGCTATACGGGAATCAAAAGCAACGTCACTTTCGATAATTTCAATAGCAGGTACTGATAACAGCTCTTCCATACCTTGACCAATGACACTACCTCCAATGATCAGTACTTTAGGACTATCAGTCTGCTTGAGCAGAAGTTCTGTGAATTTTTTGTAATTCCTCTTACCTTTCAAATTCAGGATAATGCTGGGAATCAAATTGATGGCAATTCTTTCTAATTTTGGTTTTCGGTTAAGATCAGCATTTTCGGGATTTATAAAATTTTTAATCTTAAATAGACTAGATGATTCATTGATCAAAATTGGTTTACCCTGAACAACAGGATAAAAAGTATTGCATTGAAAATTTGTACATTTAAGCTGATTTTTTTTTGAGTCTAAGCTAGACAAGCAACAGGGACAGCCAAGCAATTATTGAGTACTTGATGATAAGTTAATTTGAGCATGATTTGTAATGTTTTGATTAGTCATGGTGTTTTATTGCTATTGGTTAAAGTCTCAACTATTTCGTGAGTGAAATAATTTGGGTCACTCCTATAAAAGCTAGAGTTACCCTGATCAAAAAGGTGTAAGCCGTGCAGGACGACTAACCGGTGCGTGACTTTCTGAAGGGGGCAGATCATCCCAATTCCAACCCACCACTGCCAACAAGGTATACCAGTAGAAAAAGAGAGTGGTATGACTCCAGATATTTTCGGTAATCATCCCCACAGGTACAGCCAGAAGAATCGCCAACATGGCCAAACACAGAGTCCCTTGTCCACTGCCAGGAGATGCCTGTCGAAATAATTGAACAAGACGCCCAACCTGAACTCCGAGGAAGACCAACCAAGTTACCAATCCTACGATTCCTCCTTCTACCAGGGCTCGAATGTAATCATTGTGGGGTTCGAGCCCATTACTACTGATCAGTTTGTTAGTTCCGAGACCATAACCAAGGATTGGGAAGTGTTTCCATTGCTCTAGGAGATAGGTCCATTGAGCCAGCCGCCAGTTGAAACTATTGCCATCTCCCTTGGACAGCAGAATTGCCTTCCAAATATCGATATCTGGATTACCCAGTGGTGTTTGAGCGATCGAGCCGAGACGTTCTTGACCAAACTCTGAGCTACCAAACAAGATGATAATACCGACAAACACAACTATGCAACCGATTAGGTTGACTATGCTCAATCTAGGGGCGATTAAAACCACAATAAAGGTACCAAGCATCATCAAACCAAATAGAGCCTTAGTACTCACATACAAAAGGGTAAGTAAACCCAGCAATAGCAT
>NZ_JAAHHU010001357.1:0-1394 GCF_010672095.1 Moorena sp. SIO3I6
GACAAAAACTGGTCTTGGATCAGACGAGGGTATTATTTTTTGAGTATGCTAGCAGCATGGCTATTTATCTGGCTCCTAAATTCTTGGAATTTATTAGGATTTAAATTTTAAGTTAATTTTTGTGATTCGACAAGGGTAGATATAACGTTGAAAACTGATCCGAAGTTACCTTTGATCATCAATCCTAGTTTTACATCTCAAATTCAAATGCTATATCTACCTTAGATAAAATCAATTTTATCTAAGGTAGATTAAATTACCTAGAGAGTTAAAATTCCATCGGAGTCCAATCCCCAGAAGGAATGAAACTCGCCCAATAGTAAGGATGATCGTAAAGCCTCCCATCCTCACCTTTTAGTTCACCTTGTAACATTTGTCGCTGAATTTCATGTAATGCTTGGCTTCTTCCTTGACCTGCTTTTAGATTTTTGTAGTAACCTACCATCAAGTCTTTAGTGGCTGTATCGCTGACTTTCCAGAGGCTAATTACTTGGCTTTCACTACCTGCTATTACTAAAGCTCGACGCAAACCATATATTCCTTCTCCACTGGTAATGTCGCCTACAGCTGTATCACAGGCAGACAACACTACTAATTTTGTTCCCAGTAAATTGAGTAGTGTTGTTTCATAGGCAGTCATTATTCGATCATCACCGCCACTCTGACGGGGTTCAACACCAGCAAAAACTAATCCCGAACGTAGGAGAGGATTGTCAAAAACATTGGTTTCACCTAACGGGGATTCTTTGGGATCTAAAAAGAATCCGTGAGTAGCAATATGAAGGAAGCTGGGACTTTTTACTTGTTTAAGGGCTTTTTCTGTGGCTTGCTTTTTAGTTTTAACTCGCTCGTTTGGTATATCTAATAGTTCCTGAATAGCCTGAGCTTCCTTGATTGTGCCTTCTAAAGGCGGAAATGACAACTCTGAAAAAAGCTGTGAAATATCCTCTTCCCCTGGTTTCTTGTATAGGGGATCGGCTAGTACCAGTGGTGGTTGTTGGCTAGGATACTTAATTTGTAGTCTTAGTAAGTCTCGTCCTGAAGTGAGATAGGTAAAGTTGTAGTTTTCTACTAAATATTGGTCATTTTCATCTACTAACGCTTCAAAGGGAACTAAATTGAGGGTAGCATCGGGAGAGAGCAGGATGTTATTGGTATCTCCCAAAAGCTGACGGACACGTTTCATTACTAACTCGTCTAGCTTTTTAGCTGATAATGTGAGTTGTGTAACGGGAACTTGGTTACGCAGATATTTACGAAACTTCTTTACCTCTTTATCAATAGATTCTGCTTCTCCTAAGTCGATTGCTTGAGGTTTTCCTTGAGGATGAAGTATGTAAGCTGCGTAGTGAGGCTTACCAAGGCGCTGACCCGGTTGAGCTTTAGGATTGAAG
>NZ_JAAHHU010001358.1:0-1392 GCF_010672095.1 Moorena sp. SIO3I6
CTTTTACTTGCTCCCTACTCCCTGCTCCCTGCTCCCTGCTCCCTTTACACTAGAATAGTATGTCCTAAACTATACTTCCATTGCTATAAAAAGTTACTTATTTAAGACCCCAATAATTTGGGGTCACTACCTATTTATCACTACCATTTATTCAGCATCACTATCAACACCCGCACCCCCACCGCTAGTCTCAATTACGGGATAGTAGTTTTTAGGTTTATCACCCACGGTTACCCCACCATGAAGCATGGCTTGCATTTCTGAACCAAAGAAAGTATAGGGAAATTTTAATTCTGGAGTACTTACCTGATTAAGACGCATTAAATGCTCCTCGCTCAGGGTAAAATCTAATGCCTGTAGATTATCCTGAAGCTGATGGGGTTTAGTCGCACCAATAATCACCGAAGCAATACCAGGTCGGTTAGCCGCCCAATTTACTGCTACTTGAGCCATACTGCGTCCTACCTCTGTTGCTACAGCTTCTAACTCTGCCACAATTTTCCAATTGCGATCGCTAAACTTTTGAAAAGCTGGATTAATTGACTCTTTCATCGCTTGTAAGCGACCTTCACCCATGCCACCATCTTCACTAGGGCGATATTTACCACTGAGTAAACCACTAGCAAGGGGACTCCACACCATAATTCCCATACCGTGTTCTGTACCAAAAGGGACAAACTCATTTTCAATATTCCGTTCTACCAGGGAATATTCTAATTGCAGCGTGGATAACGTTTCATACCCTCTCAACTCCGCAATAGTTTGCGCACGAGAAGCATACCAAGCAGGAACATCAGAAAGACCAATATAACGCACCTTACCAGAGCGAACTAGATCATCTAGGGTACGCATCACCTCTGCAGCGCTCGTAATTCTATCCCAGGTATGTAATATATAGAGATCAATATAGTCAGTATTTAAACGCTTGAGCGACCCTTCCACTGCACGCATAATATTTTTACGTCCATTGCCCCCAGCATTAGGATTGCCAGGTTCTCCGTTGTAGGAAAATTTGGTAGCAATCACCATCAAGTCCCGCAAATTACGCTCAGCAATAAACTCTCCTAACCAAGTTTCACTCGTCCCATTGGTATAAAGGTCGGCGGTATCAATAAAGTTACCACCGGCTTCGACATAATCATCAAATAGGGTTTTGGCGGTTGTACGGTCTGCTCCCCAGCCCCACTCAGTGCCAAAAGTCATTGTTCCAAGAGCTAGGCGACTGACGCGCAATCCAGAACGACCAAGTGTGTAATAGTTATTCACAGACATGATAAATATTGCCTTCCCCTTTGAGTATTAAAATAGCTAGCGCTGTAAACTTCTGGGATCGAGAGCATCCCGCAACCCATCCCCAAGTAAATAAATAGGAAGAGCGTAGTGTAGGGAAAG
>NZ_JAAHHU010001359.1:0-1391 GCF_010672095.1 Moorena sp. SIO3I6
GGTTACTAAAATCAGCTGCCATCCAGCGAGCTAAAGTAGCGATATCCGTAGAATGAGTCATTACCAGAAGTGTTGAACTTAGAATAGCGGGAACTTCGGATGAAGTAGTGTTTGATGCAGTTGGTATCTTTAGAATACATGGTATTGATGCAGTCCCTTATGGTTTGGGTTCTGCATCAATACCAATTGCTAAAACCTTTAGTTGACAAGCACCCATGATGACCCTGATCCAAAGTTCCCTATTCTGTATTTCCTGCGCCCAGCGCTATAGCTGATAGTTTACTGGCGAGAGCTTGGGAATCCCTCTGGTTTCTTTGGGCTATTTTAAACCTTTAATCCCAAACAACAGAAACTGTGTCACCTGAGCCTCACTAAAATTATTATCACTCACCAAAATTAAACTCTGAGTGCCATCACTCAAGCGCGGACCAAGGGTCATTCCCTCTAAATTATCTAAGTAAATCCCCAATTCACTCAAATCCAACAACAACTTTTTTTGCAGTGGCTTAATCTTGGCAATATTACCCTTGAGACTAGCAATTTTGGTGGTATCGGTTGCTCCACCGGTCACCACTTGATAAAGTTTGGCACTGAATCCAAATAAACCATAGGTACGCTCCAAACTCAGAAAATGTCCTGCAGTATCCAATGCTAATAACTCAGTCAAACCGTGAGCAATGGTGTTAGGGGGGTCTTGGTCGAGTAAGTAAAGATGTTCACTAACCAGCATTGGAGGAGTAACGTCTCCAATCAAATAGTGCAACCAACGAATTCCCGCTGCTTGTTCGGTATCTGTTTCTGGCTGGTCTTGGTGTAGGGAGTACTCACTGGCACTAAATAAGCGAAATGACTCTTGCCCACTGGCTGCAGCTAGGCTGATCGGTTCTAAGGTTAATGCTTCAAAGCCTAAGTTATCTTGGATACCATTACTGACTGTTTCTAGGTCAGTATCATTCGGTAGATAACGCTGGGGAATTTTTAAATTTTGCAACTGTTGTCCTGTTGCTATATCAAACTGCCGAATGAATGGAGCAATGCCTTGATTAGTAGCCCCTTCACTAGAGATAAATACAGAATCTTTTCCAGACCAAGCAATCCCTTCTGGATCTAGGGTACCCCTTACAAAGGTTTCACCATTTTTATCTTTGAGGAAAGTGACATCTTCCACTTCTACGTTTTCAATCCCTATGTTTCCTGTATCGGTGGGATTGAAGGTTAGTTTCAGGGTGTAGAATCGGGCTGGAGCTAATCGAGAACGATCATCAGAAACAGCTAAAAAGCGATCGCGTTCCCGATCATAGGCCAATCCTGACAATCCTCCCACTACTGTATTTTTGAATTCCGTTTGGGGGAGTTGATACTCCCCTAAGAAGTCCACGGAAAGGTTGAGA
>NZ_JAAHHU010000136.1:0-14281 GCF_010672095.1 Moorena sp. SIO3I6
CTGTACCCCCATCTCCCCATCTCCCCACCTCCCCACCTCCCCATCTCCCCATCTCCCCATCCCCCCATCTCCCCATCTCCCCATCTCCCCATCTCCCCATCTCCCCATCTCCCCATCTCCCCATCTCCCCACCCTCCCTCTAATTATGGGTATTCAACCTGACTTGATATTACTAACACAAGCTATAAAAAGCTTTTTAAGCATCCAATAAAAGCTTTTTATAAATACTTTAACTGCAGTAAATTAATTCAACAAAATCTTTAACTAATCGATACGTAGAATTACGCTAACTTGATAATAAATAGCGAATTTTCGCTTAGTTTTAAGCTATAAATGGAAGTAGTCAGCCGACAGCTAACGCCGCGCATCTACCATTGCCAGCTATCAGCCATGGCATGAGCTGAATGCTTACCTATAAATAGGGATTTTTTTCCGGTTAATTATCTTATATGAAGGAGAAAAAATCAATTCATTATAATGATATTCCGGATTTTTTTAGGCACCAATCAATATCTGTGCTCACTGTTGAATACAACAATTACGTGGAGAAGGTCGTGATACCGTTAACTTTCACAATCTAATCAACTCTGGTATTAAGCTCAATTTGGCTGAAGGCACTGGTCTGACTGCCGGACACAAGTGCCTCAAAGCCTGATTATGCCTGGGTGATGGGATGCAGGTTTTGAGCGGAAGGTCCGAGACAACTGGCTAACACTATCAGATAGATGAAACCAACAAAAAATTAATTAGATTCATTCAAAGTAAATTTACCTTCAAGGTTCAGGTTGATTAATTAATTTTATGGCTTTCAAGGGTGTATCAATTTCCGACAAAAAAAATTGTAGGAGTTGATATGAGTTTTTTCATATTTAATGAAGATGCTAGCATTTTTGATGCAGCGAGTTCCTTACCAAATTCAGACCCATTCGCCACCAATTCAAACAATAATAACTCTCCTGTAGGTATCAGTGAAGGAGCTGAATTAATCGAAGTAAACCAAACTATTACGGGATACTTAAGCCAAACAGATTTAAATAATCCGACTCTTACTGGTAAATTCAAAGATGATTATTTACTAACAGGAGTACTGCCAGGACAAGAGATACTAGTAGAACTTAATTCTACTTTTGATAATTTTTTACAATTAGTTGATGCTAGTACTGGAGAAGTAGTTAGTGTCAACAATGACTTTGCTGGTACTCGCAATTCCCAGATAGAGTTCACCGCAGAAGAAAATATTGATTATATTCTCAGGGCTAGCAGTTATCGTCCTCGCGCTACAGGAAAGTATAACATTACAGCTTTCTCTAAGGTAGAAACTCCCGGATTAAGTTTTGCCTACGATAACAACGAACAAAATATTAGTGACAACCAGGATTTTAAGAGTTTAAAAGTTGCTGTTGATGGGGATACTGTCAAAGTAGAAGCAGAAACCTATGGTGATTGGTCACCAGGAGTTCCTTACCTTTATTTCACGGGTGGAGATAATGGACAGGTACTTTCTCGACTATCAAAAACAAGCTTTGAAATTGTTGGAGCAACTCCAGGACGAGCCGGTCTATTTAGTGTGCCTCTTAGCAATGGTACATCAAGCACAACAGGTTCTAAGCATTCTTTTGAGTTCTCCTGGTCTGAGGTGTTTGGAAATGCTACCCAAGTAGAAGGTTGGCTATATTCCATGTCTAGCAGGGATGGAGTAGGCTCTCCAAGGGGCGAGAAATTGAAAGTTATAAAACCTACCGATCCTACTCTAGTTGATCCTGATATCGATAGCTCTTCCAATGACATTGTAGGTAACACCTTCAGTGAAGCTCGTAGTGTCAGCGTGGCGAGTAATGGCAAAACTTATGAAGGATGGGTGGGAAACAATGATTCTGCTGACTACTATGCCTTTAGCTTATACGATAACAACGAAAAAAATATTAGTGACAACCAGGATTTTAAGAGTTTAAAGGTTGCTGTTGATGGGGATACTGTCAAAGTAGAAGCAGAAACCTATGGTGATTGGTCACCAGGAGTTCCCTACCTTTATTTCACGGGTGGAGATAATGGACAGGTACTTTCTCGACTATCAAAAACAAGCTTTGAAATTGTTGGAGCAACTCCAGGACGAGCCGGTCTATTTAGTGTACCTCTTACCAATGGTACATCAAGCACAACAGGTTCTAAGCATTCTTTTGAGTTCTCCTGGTCTGAGGTGTTTGGAAATGCTACCCAAGTAGAAGGTTGGCTATATTCCATGTCTAGCAGGGATGGGGTAGGTTCTCCAAGGGGCGAGAAATTGAAGGTTATAAAACCTACCGATTCTACTCCAGTTGATCCTGATATCGATAGCTCTTCCAATGACATTGTAGGTAACACCTTCAGTGAAGCCCGTAGTGTCAGCGTGGCGAGTAATGGCAAAACTTATGAAGGATGGGTGGGAAACAATGATTCTGCTGACTACTATGCCTTTAGCTTAGGCGCTACCAATGACTTTGAACTTAATCTCACTGATTTAGATGCTGATGTTAGTGTCCAGTTATTAAACACTAGTGGCGTTGTAATTGGTAGCTACACTAGCTCTAACAGTGGAGATATTAGTATTGATAGGGAGCTTGGTGCTGGTGCTTATCGAGTTAGGGTTTCCACGGCTAGTGATGAAGGAACTGATTATGATTTAAATTTGGCGGTAACACCAAAGATTCAGACAGTTAGTGGTGTTACTATAACCACTACTGGTTCCGATGCACGGGTTACTCAATCGACCGCAAGTTCTTTACCCTCAATAGAGGTAGATGATTTTCGTAGTGGGAACAAAGCTCTAGGTTCTCGCCCTGAGTTTTCCGGTATAGATGGTAGTGGTTACACGGCTGTAGTTATAGATACGGGAATCGATTTAGACCATCCCTTTTTTGGACCCGATAGAAATAATGATGGTGTGGCAGATCGAATTATCTATCATCAAAACTTTGCTGATGACGATATGGATGCGAGTGACATCACTGGTAATATTCCAGGAACAAATCGTAGTATTCCAGGATCAAATCATGGTTCTCATGTAGCTAGTATTATTGCTTCACAGGATCCCGATAATCCTGGTGTTGCACCAGGAGTTAATATTGCAGCGCTGAAAGTTTTCAAGTCATCTGATGGTGGTGGTGATTTTAGTATGATAGAACAGGCTTTGCAGTGGGCTTTGAATAATGTGGAGACACACAAGATTGTCAGTGTAAATCTGTCATTAGGTGCTGGCAACTATACACCTCAAAATTTAAATAGAGCTCAAACGGATTATGGTATTGACGATGAGTTACTAGAGTTAAGAGCAAGGGGTGTGATAGTAGTTGGAGCTTCTGGTAATGATTTCTTCCCCAACAATAGCGTGCAAGGCGTAGCTTATCCAGCAGCAGATCCTAATGTTATTTCTGTTGGAGCTGTTTTTGATGGCGATGTGGGTTCTAGAAGTGGGAACAGTGGAGCAATAGCTAATACTAGCGGTGTAGATCGTATAGCTCCCTTCTCCCAAAGACATAGTACCTTAACAGATATATTTGCTCCAGGGGTAGATATAATTGGTGCTGATGCTGACGGTGGTACTGTACCAATGGATGGTACAAGTCAGGCAGCTCCTCATATCAGTGGTATGGCAGTACTAGCGCAACAATTAGCTGAACAAGAACTTAATCGTACCTTAGAGCCTACAGAATTCATACAGCTTTTGAGAAATACTGGTCAGCAGGTATTTGATGGAGATGAAAATCGCAATGGAAGAGTTGATGGAAATGAAGAAGATGATAATGTTACAAACACAGGCTTAACATTCCGTCGTGCTGATATGTTAGGTCTAGCCAATGAGATTATGGATCTACAACCACCTGGAGATAGGGATATCGACCTTTCTGCTCTAAATCTTAGTTTAGGACAGACTACCATAAACACGGGAAGTAACTTTAATGCTAATTTCCAAATCCAGAACACAGGATTTGATGATCCTGGCTCTTTCGATGTAACGTTTTACCTGTCTAATGACAAAAAAATTACTACTGATGACAGGAAGATAGAGAGTTATACTGTCAGTGACGGTAAGCTAGGAGCTAGTGGTAGCACGGGGTTATTGTCGGTAAGCCTATCCTTACCAAACAAAACAAGTCCTATCTGGAAAAGTTTCGGTAATGGTGTTGGTTATATTGGTATGATTGTAGATAGAAAAAATACTGTGGGTGAGACTAACGAGTGGAACAATACTAGTTCTGCTGCTAAGGTCAATATTATGGGCTTACGTCCTGACCTTTATGTTGGAAGTTTCCGCCCGGCACAGACTACCATAAACACGGGAAGTAACTTTAATGCTAATTTCCGAATCCAGAACACAGGATTTGATGATCCTGGCTCTTTCGATGTAAAGTTTTACCTGTCTGAGGATAGCAATATTGATACAACGGACTGGGAGATAGGGAGTTATACTGTCAGTGACCGTGAGCTAGGAGGTATTGGTAGCACGGGGTTATTGTCAGCAAGCCTATCCTTACCAAACAAAACTAGTCCTATCTGGAAAAGTTTCGATGATGGTGTTGGTTACATTGGTATGATTGTAGATAGAAAAAATACTGTGGGTGAGACTAACGAGGAGAATAATACTAGTTCTGCTGCTAAGGTCAATCTCAGGCAGAGTGGAAGAGTATCTGTAACCATAGATCGAGTAAAAGGAGACTTAGACAGTGACCGTTACGGAATTTTTCCAAAAGCAAATGACTCTGATTTCTATAGCATAGTTTCAATAAACAATGGAAGTGAAATCGTAAGTCCTCAAAGACCTAATGATAATGACGTTCGTCCAAACTGGCGTTTTAGTAGAAGTGTCTCTGGTGTAACTATTCCTATAGACATACAGCTTCTTGATAGTGATGGTGGAACCCGAGGTGGTGATGATCGCGCAGATATAGATCCTGGTAGCGATAAGAATCTCAATCTTCGCTATAACTTGTTTACAGGTGATGTAACTGGAGATCTTGATATAGAATTTGAGGAAATACAAAGACGGCGTAAAAGAGGTGAGAGCGATATTTATTCCAAGGGTGGTAACGGAGAAATTTGGTTATCTTTGGATTTTTCTTAATTGAAGCCCATACTCAACTCTAGGTTCCAAAGAAACAATAATCAGGGTTACCTAGCAAGCACCAGGTTCTACCTCATCTAAAATTTTCAATCAAACAAATACAAAGCTGCACGTAGTTAAATTTATTGCGTGCAGCTTTTGCTTAAACTACCTTAATATCAAAAGTATAAAGTTTATTTCTTTCTCAGAATCCTAAAAACAAACCAAAGAAATCCCACTCACCCACAATCAGTAAAACTACGATAACCTGAGTTCGGGCCCGCGCAGATTGAGGCAAAAGCCAGTCGAGGTTAAGGCTCGCTTTCTTGGGTTGATGGCAGTATGCAATCAATCCGCACAAAACATGGACGCAAAAATTAACCGTTGAGCTTCGTTATTCCCATCAAAATTAGACTCGTACTCCTGCTCCCTTTGTTCTTTGTTCTTTGTTCTAGCTCCATTTGTTAATATAACTACTTTCTAGAGTATGCCCCGACGATCACATTATAGTTATAGCTTCCCTAGCTCGTAATCTAACTCTGACACTATGGGAATAGGGAGTCGCGAGTCGAAAGTCGCGAGTAGAATTAGTATAGAGCTACATCCACAGAGTATAATTATGAATCAGGCAATACATGAGAGAGTATACTGGACTATTCATGACCTAGAATTGCTACCAGAAAATGAAGGAACACGCTACGAAATCATTGATGGAGAATTATTTGTCACTAGAGCGCCTCATACTAAACATCAGCAAACCTGTGGCAAAATTTTTCGACAGCTAGATGCTTGGTCTGAAGCAAGTGGTTTAGGAGAAGCTATTCCTAGTCCTGGTGTCCTGTTTTCCGAATCCGATAATGTTATTCCCGATGTCGTTTGGGTTACTCAAGAAACCTATACATTAACCTTAGACGAATCTGGACATCTAACTGGTGCCCCAGAATTAGCAGTCGAAGTTTTATCTGCTAGTCAACAAGACCAAAGACGAGACCGAGAAGCTAAACTAAAACTTTACTCTTCACGAGGCGTAAAAGAATATTGGATTGCTGATTGGAGGTCTCGCAAGCTCGAAGTTTATCGCCGAGAAAACAGTCAGCTCAAATTAGTAGTAACCCTTTTCAGCCAAGATACCCTAACCTCTCCTATCCTACCGGGTTTTAGTTGTACTGTTAATCAGTTTTTTCCGAAATAAAAGGGAATAGGAAATAGGGAGTAGGGAGTAGGGAGTAGGGAGTAGGGAAGAGTGTGGGGAGGGTGGGAAGTGTGGGAAGTGTGGGGAGATGGGGAGATGGGGAGATGGGGGAGATTTTTATTAAGGGTAATTGTCATAACATGATCTAACAGTTGCGTAGGGTGTGTTAGGGGCGGGCTCATTTTCCGCCTCTTCGCGCCTTTTTGGGACAGCCCGCCCCGTAACGCACCACCGGGTCAAACAGCTTTTAGGAGATGCACCCAAAGGGAAAAAATTATCACAATTCATTTAAGTTTGCTAAACATTTCCATTATATCTTTTCTCAGAGTAATTAGGTACACAGGATTTTTTCCCTCTTGCCTCTTGCCTCTTGCCTCTTGCCTCTTGCCTTTCAGCAATTTAGGTATCCCAATTTAAATGCTGAAAAGCTTTTGCGATCGCATTTTTTTAGCGATCGCATTTCTTTACATTACCCCTCAAAAAAAAACTTCTAAAAACCCTTGACAATATAAACTATAATCATTACTATTATATATGCAAATAAAAAACAAAAGGTTCACCTTATGCCATCAGAATTTCCAACAAATTCAGAGAACAATCCAGACGATTATTCCAACAAAAAAATCCGTGTTCAGCACATTTTGAAAGGCTCCCGCAAGGCAATAACTAATACCATGCATACCCTCTATGCACTGGGCTACACCGAAATATCCGAGTGGAGTCCTCTGCAGCCGACGGATGTTCCGGGAGAATTCATAACAATTAGCACCAAGTACTTCAGACTCCGTTAACACGTTAAATTGCTGGGGGGTTTTCCCCCGGCCAAACCATCCGGTTGAGTCGTGTAAGATCACTCACGTTTGGATAGGTTGGAAAACTGAATGACATAAGGTAAATTCCTAGCCGTGGATAGTATTTCTGCGGCTATTTTTTTTGAAGGTTAGCAGGTTATTAGTTTAAAGGTTGAAGGTTAGTTAGTTGAAGGTTGAAGGTTGGTTAGTTGAAGGTTATGATGTTGAAGAATAGTAAAAAAGTTGCGTAGGGTGCGTTAGGGACTGGCTTGCCCTGATTTTAACGGTCGCCAGTGTTGGGAGAGCCAGTCCCGTAACGCACCACCGGGTCAAACAGCTTTTAGGAGATGCACCCACAGGGAATAGGGAAAAAATCTGTGTAGTTGCGTAGGGTGCGTTAGGGACTGGCTTGCCCTGATTTTAACGGTCGCCAGTGTTGGGAGAGCCAGTCCCGTAACGCACCACCGGGTCAAACAGCTTTTAGGAGATGCACCCACAGGGAATAGGGAAAAAATCTGTGTAGCTAATTAATAGGATAACCGCTATAGTTACTAGCAATTAGGCAAAAACTATAATAAACTCCCCATCTCCCCATCTCCCCATCCTCATAAGGGTAGGTTTTTTACAAAGGGGCGAGTAGGTACTTTGATTACGTATAAATTCCTCAAAATATGTATCAAAATACACAATATTTTCCGGGATAATTCTCCCCATTTCCCGCTCTTCCCCTCCTGGGAGGGGTTAGGGGTGGGTTCCGATTCCCGACTCCCGATTCCCGACTCCCGATTCCCGACTCCCGACCCAAATGTAAAAAACCTACCCCTGTGAGATCTCCACACTCCCCATCTCCCCATCTCCCCATCTCCCCATCTCCCCATCTTTCCTAATCTGAAGGGGGCAATTCCCGATCGCTCAAGCTTTTTTTACCTGTTCCCGCATAATATTTATATTGTTCAATGATAATTTTCGCCAGCTCAGAAAGGGGTATTTCTTTACCATCAACCTGAGCTTTCACATAAATCTTAAGTGCTTTAATATAAGATAGACCAAGAGCCAGGGTTAGTGCTGCTGCCGTTGAGCCTGATATTGCTCCACCAAGCACGGTGCCTGCACCAGGAATCATTTTGAGTAAATTCGCGACAATTACTTTACCCACTGCAGTCATTCCTCCTGTACCCCCAAGAGCAGATATCACCATGCCCAGAAAAGCTCTTTCAACCGTTAATCCAAAAATGCTAGTGATGTTAGCAATCATTACCGTTTGCATAGTTACCAAGATTGGCGCATCAGAAAACGGAATTGGTGAGGCACCAACCAATGCTGAACCAGTAACGTAACCCGTAACATATTTAAACGCTTCACCTGCTTTTAGTTCAATATTTCTAATCTGTTCTCTCAGAAATGCTTTGCGCTGGGCTTCCGGCAGTAAATTTGCCGTCACTTCTACTAAACGCTCTAAACCATGGGCTGTCACCGTATAATCATCATCGATAGGTTTTGATTGTGCTAGCACTGGAATAATCTGACTAACCGGTAGATTCTTACCCTCTAGGAAAGCAATAAACTCACTACGTTTTTTCGTTAAGGTTTGAGTCAGCACTAAGATAACGGGTACATCTTTTTGTTGCAGGCTCTTTAGCCATTCTTCCTCAATCGGATCCAATCGAGCTGTTTCATGATTAAGGCAATACCACACCACATGAATATGTTCTTTTGCCTCTAGTTTCCTTTGATCATCAATTAGTTTCGAGATATCTCCCCTTACTCGTTCAATCTGTTGAGCTTTAAGTTCTAGCCCTGGTGTATCGTACACTGTAATCGGGCAACCTGTTTTCGTATAACGACGAATGGTTTGAGTAACAGGATAGCCCACTCCAGTTTCTGCCAGACGAGAGCGAAAAATTGTGTTTAC
Organism: Moorena sp. SIO3I6; assembly: GCF_010672095.1. NCBI lineage: Bacteria > Bacillati > Cyanobacteriota > Cyanophyceae > Coleofasciculales > Coleofasciculaceae > Moorena > Moorena sp. SIO3I6. Next base: position 8,973 of record NZ_JAAHHU010000136.1, read on the forward strand.
TAAAGTACTTTTTCCTACACCGGTTTTACCAATTACTAAAACATTACATTGCTCAACTTTGCTCTGGGCATCTTCATAGGCTTCGCTCATTTTGCCTAACAGTTCATCAAACGAAATGTGCTCTGACATTAGTAGTTTTCTCCTTTAGCAATTACCCAGAAGTATTGAATCTAGCCATAAAATTTTACCAAAATCCCTGATTTTTGTCTATAGCAAAGGGAGTAGGGAGTAGGGAGTAGGGAGTAGGGAGTAGGGAGTAGGGAGTAGGAAATACGGCATCAAAAATTATCACAATTCCTACACAGATTACTATATCGTTATTGTCACCAGAGCAGGAATATAGCGTTTCTCATAGCTATGAGGTGCGCTTGACCCATTAAGAATTAAATTCGCCACGGGTCGCACCTGAGGTACACAATATTTTTTCCCTCTTGCCTCTTGCCTTCCCCTCCTGGGAGGGGTTAGGGGTGGGTTCCTGCTCCGAAGTCCCTATTCCCTATTCCCTATTCCCTATTCCCTATTCCCCCAATTATAATGATACTTAATCGACATAATGTTCGATAAAGTTCCTAAGTTTCTTCACATTAAATTCCTTAGCAAATTGAAATATCACCTTAGCAAATGGGACAAATTTAGCATCTAATTCTTCCAGCTTTTTTGCTTCTTTGCTGATTTCAAACACATTACCTTTCTTAGCAAACTCATAAAGTTGGAGCAGCACATCGGATGGGGGAGGCACAATGGCATCTAGGTTGATTTCTTCAGCTCCAGCATCTATTATAGTTTCTGGTTTTGGTATGAAGTCTTCATACACCCATTCCAGTTGCAAATGCTGTTTTAATTTTTCCAGTAATTCGGCTACGTCCACTGGTTTAGGAATAAAATCATCGCAGCCTGCAGTCCAACTCTCTTGCTTGTCTAACTCATAAACACTGGCAGATGAAGCAATAATCAACAGATCTTTAAATTTATCTGATGAGCGCAGACGTCGCATCATTTCCAAGCCATCCATCACCGGCATCACCAAGTCAGTAATAATTAGATCAGGGTTACATTCTGTGGCTTTTTCCAAACCCTCAACGCCATTACTGGCCTCCAACAGATCAAATCCTAGAGGTTGTAACACATTCACAATTACAGAGCGATTCTCCCATTTGTCATCTACTACTAGGATTTTTTGTGGTTTACCCTGATAACCTATAATGGTTTTGGTAGAGGCTTGCTTAGTCTCAATCACAGCTGTGGTAATGGGTAACTCTAAATCGATAGAGAAAATGCTACCTTGGGCATAAGTACTCTCAACATTGATACAACTTCCCATCAACTTGATAATTGTTTGGCTAATCGCTAATCCCAGTCCAGTACCTTGAGCACGATTATAAACATCCCCCACCTGTTCAAAGGGCAAAAATATTTTTTCCAGTTGTTCTGGGGTCATCCCAATCCCAGTATCTTTAATGATAAATCGAACTATGACTAGGGGGGATTGGGGAGTAGAAAGTGCTTGGTGGTTACTGATAAGTTCTACCTTAAAGGTGACTCCGCCATGGTCAGTAAACTTAATGGCATTGCCCAAAAGATTAAGCAGAACTTGTCGCAATCGTTTGCCATCAGCCAGGATACCGTCTGGCAGATGGGATGAGGGTTGATAAATAAAAGCAATCTGCTTTTGCTGGGCTTTGACGCGGCACATTTCTACAACTTCTTTCAAAAAGGACGGCAAATGAATTTCTGTCGGAAACAGTTCCATTTTCCGAGCTTCGATTTTGGATAAGTCTAAAATGTCATTAATCAGATGGAGTAGATAGTTGCCACACTGATAAATAAGATTGATCTGGTCTTTTTGTTTAGCAGTTATCTGTGGATCCCGTTGCAGAATTTGGGCATAACCCAAAATGCCATTGAGGGGAGTACGCAATTCATGACTCATATTAGCCAGGAATTCACTTTTGGCGTTATTAGCCTGATCAGCCGCTTCTTTAGCTGCTTTGAACTCAGCTGTACGTTCCTCAACCCGGATTTCCAGTAAAGCATTGGTTTTTCGCAGTTCTGCTTCAATTCGCCTACGCCCAGCTAGATAAACTAGACCATAGCTAAATCCAAAGCAGGAAACACCAGCAAATAACAGCCAATAGCGGTAGTGATGGATAACTTGACCCAGAGTCACTTTTCCCCAATCTTCGTAGGGACGAACCCGCAGATTGCGTAAGGTTTCGTGACAAGGTTGGTAGTTGGCCGGGATGGTCCAGCCGTGATAAAGACCAGCTTTGGCCGCTGGGTGCTCAGAAGGCATGGTAATTAATGCGATCGCAACCTCTTCCGCTAACTCCATTGGGGTATGGGGTAGTGTGGAAAAGGGCCATTCTGGATAAAGTTTAGTACTCAGAGCAAAAGGGAAAGTGTCCTGATATTGAGTTTGCTGATTCAGGATCACAAAGTCATCTAGATTAATTTTGCCCTCCTGTGCCATACGTTCCAGGGTATCAGTGCGGACAGTGCCAGCATCGACAATACCATCACGAACAGCGTAGACCACTGCGTCATGGCTACCACCAAAGTGGAGCGCTGGAAAGTCACGGTAGGGGTTAACTCCAGCTTCTAACAGAGTTTCCCATGCCATTTGCCAGCCCCCAAAGGCAATTTCACTGACGGCTATAAAGGTTTTACCCCGTAAATCCTTTAAATCCTGGATATCATTGCGGTCAGCATGACGCAGGATAACCGCTCCAAATTGGGTGTAAGGCTTACCTAGGCGTAGATTTTTTAGGGTGGCAATTCGTCTTGCCCCATAAATCCATTCCAACTCTACATACATTCCAGGGTTAGGCAACACAAAGTCCACCTCCTGGTTAGCTATTATTTCTTCGAGGGTGTCAAACTCTAGTGGTACAAGTTGGAAAACATAGCCGGAAATCGTGTCACTGAGATAGTCTAGGGTCGGTTGCCATTTTGCCTTAGTATGGTCAACACCCCGAATTGCCATCACTCCCACCTTAACAATCTTTACCTGTGAATTCATTCTTTGTCCTGTTCCATCTACAGGTTCCTGAGCAAGAGTAATCCCTGGGGCAGTCGATGCTATTGCTGATGCTATGACTGATAATCCTATGCCTATAATCAGGCTAGATTTAATTAAGAAATAAAGACGAATCATAGTATAGTACTTTTCAATTATGTGAGATACAAAGTTTTGGGTTTTAGGGAGTCGGGAGTCGGGAGTCGGGAGTCGGTGTAAGAACATTTAATGTCCCTCATAACTATGAGAAACACTATATATCTTTTCCGGTTAATAAATTCTAGTTTTAATTCATCAATACCTATTTCCTTCATTAATTAATAATTAACAGGCTGAATATAGCGTTTATATCATGTCCGGATAATTACCCTTAATAAAAATCTCCCCATCTCCCCATCTCCCCACACTTCCCACACTTCCCTCTCTTTCCCGATTCCCGATTCCCGATTCCCGATTCCCGATTCCCGATTCCCGATTCCCGATTCCCGATTCCCGATTCCCGATTCCCGATTCCCGATTCCCGATTCCCGATTCCCTGCGCTATACTAATTATTTTCAAGATACTTTTCTATCAATAGTCTAATTTTTGGTAATTTAAATTCATTAGCATAATTCGATATAGTCTGAGCAAAGGGAACAAATTTATCATCTAGTTGAGGTATTGGCTGATACACCCACTCTAACTGCAAATATTGCCCTAAGAAAACTTGATTGGTAGCTTGCACTACAGACAAACCATCTACTATTCTTCTAAAAGGTGGACAGAAGTCGTTTTTTTTCACGGACGTATTACCTATGGTTGACTATTTTATCCAAGCTACAGAACGCCCTTGGATGAGCATTTATTTAAGAATCCTCGCCTTTGTCTTTGCCTATGGCGCGATTGTCCACTTTGGTAATATAGCAGGTTTTGGGGAAATGCCGTGGTTAGAAACACCTTTAATCTGGAGAATTGGCGATGTTTTCTATGGCATCCTCGATACAGCAGCCGTGATTGGACTAGGAGCACGAAAATTGTGGGGCATTGGATTATGTTTACTTGGAATTCTCTCTCAGTTTATTATTTACACAGTATTTATCGATTATTTTGCCTCCACCCCTGAGCAAAGACAAACCATCTACGGTCTTTTGGGAACTGAAGCAATTTTAGTGCTGATATTGACTACATTATTCCTGTTAAGAAAGTAATTTTTTTTATAACTAAACAATGTCAGCTATCAGCTATCAGCTTTGATGGGCAAATCCCCAGACTTTAAATTATCATTAATATCTCAATCTTAAATTGAGCCGTTCCCGTAGCGTGGCCATAGGCCTGCATAGGTTTATTTTAAGCTGACTGCTGACTGCTGACTGCTTACGGCACCTCTTGATCAACCCACTCTAATTGTAAATACTTCTCCAATAATGCCAGTAATTTCTGCTTTAGCAACAATATATATCACAGGTAAGGTGACATCAAACCAAAATGTTGAACCTTGGCATAATTGACTTTTAACGTTTATTTTACTTCCCATCAATTTAACGATTTGCTGACTGATAGCTAAGCCTAAACCCGCTCCAGCTATCCGAAGCTGGGTATCCCCTACTTGTTCAAAGGGTTGGAATATTTTATCTAACTGTTGAGGACTGATTCCTATCCCAGTATCGATCACCTCAAAGCGAATCTTCCGAGAATGGATGTTATAATATCCCCCTTGAATGCTTTTGTTGGAAGACTGAGAGATTGCTAAGATAGGGTTTTGTTTCTCAATGACTCCTCTTGGTCGTGAATTCTCTATCTGTATACTTCCCCTTCTGTAACTCAGAAGTAAGGCGTTGCTGAATTAAGGAATGAATGCGCGATCATCTGGTTTTATTACAGCCCCCTAAATCCCCCGAGCGAGGGATTGCTCGCTCGGGGGACTTTGAGAGTTTTGTTCCCCCCAGCGAGGGATTGCTCGCTGGGGGGTTAGGGGGGCAAAACCATACCCATAATCAGCAACGCCAGAAGTAACACCACAAAATTGAACTAAAGCAATTTTCGGATCTTGAGTTATGCCAAATGGTTTGAATTATGAAAACAGCTCTAGCAACACCATGCAAGATATCAAATCTATTTCCCTAGCAATTTTACTATTGGCTTCGGTTCTATATCTGCCAAGCTGCAACCTCACTGGGGCTAAAAAGAACTCCAACTCAACTAGTAGCTCTTCTACTAAAGTTTTAGATCAAACCCCTGATGCTCGTCTGGTGGAGGAATTGACAACTAGCTATCTCAACAAAACCCCAGCTAGGGCAGTTGCGACTAAGCTAA
>NZ_JAAHHU010001360.1:0-1389 GCF_010672095.1 Moorena sp. SIO3I6
GAAAGAAAACATTCCCGTGTGGCCACAAGGGGTATGGTAAAACATGCCACCGATGTGATCAAAAAAACCGAGCACGGGAAGAGAAAAAACAGCAAAAACAGCAGTGGGAGTCTAGTTTTGAAGATGATCCCATTGACTTAAAAAACCTTCCTACCCATGTGGTTGTCAAAGCCCGTGGGATAATTGCTGGTTTGGAGAATCACCAAGATTACAGAGAATTTGGTGGCAAGCGGCTGCGCCACAACCGCTGGATCATTAGTATTCCTGTAACTCGCAACTACCGAATGATTTGTCACGACCAGGGTAGCTTATTGGTTCCTCACGCAGTTTTGTCCCACGAGGATTATAACGTTGGCAAACCAGGTGGTTAGTTGTTATTCATCAGTTATTATTCATCAGTTATTAATCATCAGTTATTAGTCATCAGTTTGAGAGAGACCTGGAAAGGTTATATGCTGAAGGTAGAGATAGCTGGTTGCCTGAAAACCCATGCAAATTTATCTGGACTATAGCGCCAACACACCACCACGCTCAGAAGTCATTAAAACTATGCAAGATGTCCTTGCCCAGCAGTGGGGTAACCCATCTAGCTTACACCAGTGGGGTCAGCGAGCGGCTATTGTACTGGAACGAGCAAGAATGCAGGTGGCTAGGTTAATCAATGCACCAGCAGAATCGATTATATTTACCTCTGGCGGTACTGAGGCGGATAATTTGGCGGTGATGGGGGTTGCCCAAGCCTACAAGAAACCCCAGCATATCATTATTTCTAGTGTAGAGCATTCTGCAATCGCTCAACCAGTGGCCTGGTTGGAGCAGTGGGGTTGGCAAGTGACTAGGCTACCAGTGGATTCTCTGGGAATGGTCAATCCCGGTGATTTAAAAGCTGCGCTACAGGCAAATACAGTTTTAGTCTCCGTCATCTACGGTCAAAGTGAAGTAGGTACGCTCCAACCTATTGATGAACTCGGACAAATTGCTCGTGAACAAGGTGTATTGTTTCATACCGATGCAGTTCAAGTAGCAGGACGGCTATCGATCGATGTTCAACAACTACCGGTGGATTTGCTGTCGATTTCCAGTCACAAAATTTATGGTCCAATGGGATCAGGGGCACTGTATATCCGCCCTGATGTGGAGTTAGTGCCCCTGATATCCGGTGGTGGACAAGAATCCCGATTGAGGTCTGGAACCCAGGCGGTGCCACTGATTGCTGGGTTTGGCATGGCGGCAGAACTAGCAGCAGTGCAAATGCTAAAAGAGACACCTCGGTTAATTCGATTACGCGATCGCATGTTTGACCAACTGGCTGATACCCCCAATCTCATTCCCACTGGTTCTAGAGACTATCGCTTACCCCATCACGTTAGTTTCTGTGTGACTTCCCCA
>NZ_JAAHHU010001361.1:0-1389 GCF_010672095.1 Moorena sp. SIO3I6
GACACCTTTTTGATTGGTACTGACCACGCCGTCTACCACAAGTGGTGGGATGGCTCGGCTTGGCGCGGCTGGGAAAACTTAGGAGGCTACTCTATTTCTGCACCCGCAGCAGTGTCTTGGGGTCCAAACCATATCGCTATCTTTACCATTGGTCGCGATCGCGCTCTATACTACAAGACCTGGAATGGTTCCATTTGGAGTCCATGGGAAAAACTGGGAGGCTACTGTCAGTATGGTGTAGCCGCTGTGTCCAGGGGAGTCAACCAGCTCGATTGTTTCGTCATTGGATCCATGGGCAAGGTCTATTGCCGTTCCTGGGATGGTTCTGCCTGGAAAAATTGGAAAAACCTAGGTGGTTACAGCATTGCTGGGGTAGCAGCAGCATCTTGGGGAGCTGACCGCCTTGATGTTTTTGTCGCCGCTGGTGATCATGCTCTGCACCACAAGTGGATGGGTTGAGGTAAAGATTACTTATTAAGGAATTAAAGGAAAAGGGCATGCATGGAGAATGCTATCATTTATAATTGCCCTTTTCCTTTCCTAATTAAATAGCATAAAACCTAGTCTGAATTCCGGTTAGTCAATTATTATATTATTAATACCATTACTGCTAATTTTATTAAAAATAATAACAATTTTAAAGTTAAAATCAAACCTTATTACTTAACATATTAATCCTAAACTAATTTAATTGTAATATTGTTTTGTTCCCTGTTCCCTGTTCCCTGTTCCCTGTTCCCTGTTCCCTGTTCCCTGTTCCCTTTACTACACTTTTAATGTAACAATTAACCAACATCCAATAATTATAAGTATTCAACCGCAATCGATATGATGGAAAGCACAGACTTGATCAATCAAAACCCAATAGAGCCGATTCTTGTAAAAATGCCTGGAGAAGATGGATCAACTGGGTCAACTATTGATCAAAGTATGCCGAAAGAGGTAGCTATTGAGCATGGTGTGAATACCTTGGTTAATGACGTAGTAGATCAAGCCTTAGTGCAGGTTAAAAGTAACCAAGAACTGCAATTAGTGCGGGAAAGGGTTGCTACAGTCATGGGAGATACCCTTAAGGAAATAGCTGCTGAACACCCTCAGTGTCAAAGCCCACTGGCAACAGGTGTTAGCCCAATGAATAATAATAATACTAATACTAATAATAGTGCAGTTGAGTGTGGTATCAGTCGGCCAAAGCAAGTTCAAGAGCTAGGCTTTACTGAGTTTACTGCTGGGCTGATCAACAGTACTTTCGACGCTATCATGGGTGCAACTATAAAGCAGATGGAAGCCTATCGGGAACTTGTAGCCAATCTCGCTAAAACTCTGGCTCAGTTCCAGGCGGAGAATGTCTCTGATGTCCAAATTACTGACCATCTTGTCCAACACTAC
>NZ_JAAHHU010001362.1:0-1387 GCF_010672095.1 Moorena sp. SIO3I6
AGAACCTATGACCGCAGGAATTCTATCTGGACGTCGAGTGGTCAAGCCTTTTGGGTTAAATGGTGGTGAAGCGGGTGCTTTGGGAAAAAATTATGTGGAACGGAAGGATGGAACGCTTGAGGAGTTGGGTAGTACTGGGGTAGTGGAAATGAATACAGGTGATGTGTTTGTGATTGAGACCCCTGGGGGAGGGGGATATGGTTTGGAGAGTGGTGATAGTGAATCCTAATCGGTAGGAGGCGAATGCGATGTTCCTTTGGAACCGCTTCGCGATCGCATTTGGGCTAAGCCAAGAGGATAAATGCTGACCTTATTCATGCAGCATTTATCCTAAACAAAGCTAACCTAACAATTAACTTAGGTTCAGACCTAAGTAGGTAGATTACCAACAAACATCGGTAACCGAGGATTAAAGAATCCCAAGGTATGGGCTACTTGGAAATCTCAACGGTCTAGAAGGTTAATGGTTAGACCAGTAGCAGCACCTTTGACCGCATTATCTACCACGGAGCCATTATCAATGATCACGCCAGTGACAACACTAGCAGCAGCGCCAAACCCTACATCTTGAACTACACTCCCGGCACTGTTACGGCGAGCTCTAGTTCTATTGCGCTTAGTAGCATTGACAGCAGCACCAGCAGCAGCGCCATTGGCACTATTACCAATCAATGAGCCGTTGTCAGTTAATTCTCCAACTACCGCACCAGCAGCAGCACCAATACCGATATCTCTTAGTAAATCACCAGCAGCTGCCGGTGCAGCAGGTAGTAGTGTTGCGCCTACAAAACCGGTTGTGATCAGTCCTGGTAGTAGAGCACCGAAAATTCCTTTCATCTTTGTGTCCTCTAAATTGAGCAATCGAGCTACTGCTGATACTTTTAACCCGGACAAATCGTGACATCTTCGAGATCTGGGATATCTTCCGAGTCAGAAAAGCTGAGTACTACATCCCCAACTGCATTGAGGAAGGTGTTATCCCACATCGCCTTTCGGCAAAGCCGACGCTACGCGAACAGGAAAATCCCGACGGCTCCATTAAAATCTCTGGGGATCTCATAACCGCAATGTGGACACAAAAAATTCTTAGAACTACCAAGTTTTCTATGAATATGGCCACATTTTGTGCAAGTTTTAGATGTGTATTCTTCAGTTATTCTCACTAACTTGGAACCATAACGGTTACACAAGTGTTCCAATATTTGAGAGAACTGATAAAATCCCCAGGTCATCATCGCTCTAGCTGTTTTAGTCTTTAACTTTCGCTTCTTTCGTGGAACCATTTGTGATGTGTTAAAAGTTGGTAAAACAATCACATCGTAGTTCCTTGCTAAATAGGAAGCTACTTGTTTGTGTAGTTCAGCTCTAAGATTTTTAATCCTAGTCC
>NZ_JAAHHU010001363.1:0-1387 GCF_010672095.1 Moorena sp. SIO3I6
CAACAATTCCAGATAATGCTGCTGGTATTACTACTCCGATAATGGTTTCTCGTTTAGTTGCCCCCAAGGCATAAGCACCTTGTCTTAAACTATTGGGTACAGCATAGATAGCATCTTCACTGAGGGAAGCTATCATAGGAATAATGGCTATTCCTAAAACAATCCCAGCGCTTAAGGCATTGAATCCTTGTAAATCTGGAATAAATCTTTTTAAGAAGGGGCTAACTACCATCAGAGCGAAGTAACCAAATACTACTGTAGGAACCCCTGCTAATATTTCTAGGGCAGGTTTGAGCCAACCACGGATACCACTAGATGCATATTCACTCAAGTAGATAGCTGCAAGCAATCCCAGGGGTAATGCCACCATCAGCGCGATTACAGAGGTCAGGAAGGTCGCACTAATCAGCACAAAAATGCCAAACTGGGGATTAGCAAACAAGGGAGTCCATGCTTTATCAGTCAGGAATTTCCAGAGTGATACTTCTTGGAAAAATGCTACTGTTTCAAATATTAGGGTTAGAACAATGCCGATGGTAGTTGCCACAGAAACAAAGGCAAAGGTAGCAAAAATTATTTTTACTATCAGTTCTACCCGCTTGTTTAACTGCCGGTTTGGTCGAAACATCTCAGAGTCTGATGACTCAAAAGATGGCGGAGTGGTAGTCATCAGTAAAGTATTAAGTCTGAAGGATCAAGTGTGAAAGAATCCAGTGTGTTCGCTTGATAGCGTTCTATTAGGGTAGGATTAAGTGCCAAGGATAAAGGATAAAGGATGAAGGATGAAGTGTGAGGAATCAAGTGTGAGGAATGAAATAATTCTACTTATAGATGTATTGCTGATATCTATTAAGGTGACTGACAAAGTGACTTAGCAACTTTGTTCTTTCCAGCCTTCAGCATTCATCGTTCATCCTTAAGTGTTTAAGACATCCTTTACTATTCTTTTATTTCTCTAATAGCTGTTTAACTTTGGAGCCTTTAGGAGCATTAGCAAAGACTGTACCAACTGTGCCATCGCTAAAACGCTTTCTCACCAGCGTCATAATGTCTTCTGGCATCGGAACATAGCCAACTTCTGAAATTAATTTGGAATTTGCTGCTGCCAACTGATAGTCTACAAAGGCTTTAACTTCAGGTCGAGTTGCAGCCTCTTTCTTGACATAGATAAACTCTGGGCGAGATAGAGGTTTGTAACTTCCATCGGCAATAGTTGCTGTGCTAGGGGCAACGCAACCACTTCCTCCATCAATCTCTAGCAGTTTGAGTTTATCTTTGTTTTCTTCGTAGTAGGCGTAACCAAAGAAGGCTAGTCCACCCTTATCATTCGATACCCCTTGAACAAGCAAATTGTCATCTTCACTAGCGGTATAGTCGCCCCGAGAGC
>NZ_JAAHHU010001364.1:0-1387 GCF_010672095.1 Moorena sp. SIO3I6
GTGCGATCTCCGCTGACCGCTGACCACTAAATGGTTACCTAAAAATTCCCGAAAACTATCATTTCAAAATCAATAGCTCTCCAGTAATTTTCAATCCTCTTTGAGTTTTATCAAAGACACTAAATCGGTCTTTCCTAACTCTAGCCAGCCTAACTCATGAGGGGGTTTTTCTATCGCCCTCCTCCTAGTTAGTTGCAGGGTTTGCCGCAGCAGCGGAAGATTACTTAAGCCAATTAAAATAGCTACACTAAAGCTGATGATCGCATCCGCCTGAGGCCAGTTGAAAATTCCAACCGCCAAAGCAGCTATTATAGTGCCGATTGAGCCAACTACGTCTGCCAGTACATGCAAAAATGCACCACGCAGATTGAGGTCTTGCTCAGTATTTTCCCCTAGCCAATAGAGGTTAATGCTGTTGATCACTACGCCAATTAACGCAGTGACTAGCATCGGCAAACTGAGGATTTCCTCAGGTGTCCCTTGCAGATGGGCGATCGCTTCTCGCCCAATCCATACAGACATAGCCACTAGACCGATACTATTGATCAGACCAGCCAAAACCTCAATCGGTTGATTGCTCATTTGCTTTCGAGACTTCGAGGAGCCTTGAGCCAGCCATGCAGCAAGCAAAGCAATACTCATTGCTACAATATCTGCCAGCATGTGAGCCGAATCAGCTTTGAGAGTTAAACTGTGGCTAACAAAGCCGACAACCATTTCGAGTAAAGCAAAGATTGTGATTAAGATGATCACTCTCTTCAACCGCTGAACCTTACCCAGAGATACGCTGGTCTGGCACAAACAACCTAATCTGTTGCAATTGAGCATAGTTTAAATTACTTTGGTTAGTCAACTGGGAAAATAGTCTTGCCTCGGAAAATAGTTTCCTGCACCTTGATATCAATGATATCCATTGGCTCAACGTCCAGAGGATTGTCAGAAATACTCACAAAATATATTGTTTTTTAATAGAAATTTCCATGATTAAATTTTCTTTATATAGAGAATTTTTTTCCCTAATACAACATAAGTAAATCTGAGTAAAAACTTGTTATCACAAGTTTAATTAATGTCTATAACACTAATCTTATACTGTTGTCAAGCCAATGATAATTTTAAACAATATGAGCCTTAAATACCATATAGCCAAACCTATTTTATTGTCAAAATTTAGTTTTCTTGAAAAATTTAATTTTAAGGAATTATATTTGAGATAGTACCAAAGTCTATCAACGCTTCTTGATGCAGTCGCTCATGGGGCATTGGTGACAAGTTAAGAGAAAAAGCCTTTTGTCAAGAGGGGGGATTGCCTCAGGGTTCGAGTCGTGTGAAACTCAGAACAGACAAGTAATTGAGCCATGGTGAATCCTGATGAGCGGCCACCGAA